>JBIIAR010000003.1:0-25134 GCA_044239765.1 Microbacteriaceae bacterium | reverse complement strand
CGCTCCACCCAGCGCTTGGCGGCCGTGAAGACGCCGACGATGCCGTCGAGGTGGCGGTTCGCCTCATCCGCGACGATGCCGCTTGCCAGGGCCTGGTCGAACCAGGGCTTCTCGAGGCCGCTGCTCTGCCAGGCGAGCCACAGCAGCTCCTCGATCGTGGCCCCCTCAGCGGCACTCTCGCGCAGGGCGGCAAGCAGAACGGCGAGGCGCTCGGCCTGCCGGGCGACCCGGTGGTCGATGGTCGCGAAACGTCCCGGAGCCTCGAGCGCCTCAACGAGCAGGGCGTCGGCGGCGCGATTGCCCCCACCGGCGAGCTCCTCGGCGCGCAGCGCGAGCCGCAGCCGGCGCAGCCCGAGGCGGTCGAGACCGCCGAACGGACCGAGCAGCATCTCGGTGGCGCCCTCGGCGGTGAGCGGCGAGCGCCCCGTGCCGACGTCGACGACGGTGAGCAGCGAGCGCGCGGCGTGATCCTCGCGCAGAGGGCGCCCGCCCACCGACGTGCGGGTCGGCACCTCGGCGAGCGCGAGGGCGCGGGCCGCGGGCGGCACGGTGGCGCCAGAGCGCAGCACCACCGCCATACGTGACCACGGAACAGCCCGCACGAGGTGGTGCTCCCGCAGCAGGCGGGCGGTCGAGGCCCAGACCCGGCCCGGGGTGGCCGCCTCTACCGTGAGGATCGCGGGCACCGCATCCACTTCGGCTCTCACGGCGGTCGCGGCACGCTGCGACCCCGCGGCCGCGGTGCCGATGCGCTCGGTGATGCGACTGACGAACTCCCGCAGGGCGGGCGACTGTCGGTGCACCGTCGACAGCACGATCGTCTGCAGCGCCGGAAGGCCGAGCACGGTCGACAGGCGCCCGAGGGCGTCGGGCTCGCCGCCGCGAAAGGCGTTCGCCGCGACGTCTGGATCGCCGAGGGCGATGATCGCGATGCCGCGCCTGGCGAGCGCGCGCAGCAGGGCGATCACCGACTCCGTGGCCTCTTGCAGGTCGTCGACCACGACGAGACGCAGGCGCGAGACGCGGTCGCCCGCGAAGCCCTCGAGTGCGGCGACGGCGAACTGCACGAGCTCGGCAGAGTCGACCTGGTGCTCACGGGTCGTCGCGATCACGGTGAGGTACTCGTCGATGAAACTGGCCGCGGCGACCCACTCCGGATGCCGGTGCGCCACCCCAAGGGAGCGCAGCTCTGCGGGCGTCACCCCGTGCTCCGTCGCGCGGGCCATCAGCTCGCGCAGCTCGGTGCGAAAGGATCGCAGCCGCCGCACCTCCGGGGCAAGGTGCTCTGGCCAAGCCGGACCGGTGCCGTCGAGCAGGTGCCCCTGCAGCAGTTGGCTGATGTCGGCGTCCTGGTCACCACCGGTGGCGAGCCGCGGCAGCGGCGCCCCCGCATGCCGCGCGGCCTCGGTGACGATCTCGAAGGCGAGCGAGTTCACGGTGCGGGCCAGCGGTCCGTTGGTCGGCACGCCGATGCGCAGGGCGAGGCGGTCACGCAGGGCGGATGCGCCAGTACGGCTGGGCGTGAGCACGACGATCTCGTCAGGGCTCCAGCCCCGGTTGAGCACGCGGTCGGCGACGAGTTCGACGGCTGTCAGCGTCTTGCCGCTGCCCGGCGCGCCGATGACGGCGGCGGAATCCGTGTCGTGCAGTGCGACCACGCGGGCCTGGGACGCATCGAGAACGGGGACCACGGGAACGGCGACCTGTGTGCGCTCGAAACCCCGGATGGCCATGCGCCAACGGTAGCGGGTGGGACAGACAGTTATGCGGAGAGAGAACGAGAGAGCCGAGCCTCGCGCTTTGTCGTAATCTTTTGCTCGTGGACATTCGTATCGGCATCACCAACAGCCCCCGTGAGATCACCTTCGAGTCGGCGCAGACCGCCGCAGAGGTCGAGGCGCTCGTCGCCGCCGGCCTCGAGGAAGGCAGCCGTTACGTTCGACTGGTCGACAACAAGGGCAAGGTCTTCATCGTGCCGTCGGGCAGCTTCTCGTACATCGAGCTCGGCTCGGAGTCGAGCCGTCGCGTCGGGTTCGTGGCATAGCCCATGGAGCTGCTCTTCGTCATCCTCATCGCCGCGGGTCTCGGATTCATCGCCCACTACACGATTCCCGGTCGCGAGACGCGCGGAACCCTGCTTCTGGGAGCGATCGCTGCCGCGGTTGCCGCCATCGTGTGGGAGGCCCTGCTCTGGCTCGGATTCACCTTCGACGGCGGATGGATCTGGCTGATCAGCCTCGTTGCCGCCGGTGTCGCGGCGATCGTGTTCGCCGTCGTGCTGCCGCGCCGTCGCCGCGTGAGCGACCGCGCCCTGCTGACGAAGCTCAGCGGCGGCCGCGCGTAGCCTTTAGGCGGTCAGCCCGAGCGCGTCCATGCGGCGCGTGTGGGCTGCGATGAGCTCTGTGAACACGGGCTCGACCTTGGCCTCATCGCTCTCGGATGTCGGCGGGGTCGCCAGCGACGCCCGCGCCACCAGCATGGTGTCTCCCACCAGACGGCGCCCCCACATCGCAAGGCGCGCGGCCAGCCGCGGATTGGCCGAGATGCCGACGCGCAGCTGATCGGCGACGATCTGCTCGTGGCTCGGGTCGTAGAGCGGGGTGATGCGAGCGGCATCGGCGGCCGGAAGGCCCAGTGCGAGTCGAGAGAAGAAGTCGTCGAGAATCCCCGCGGTGATGTGGCTGGTCATCAGCGACTCGTAGAAGTCGGCGCCCTGGGTCACCTTCTGGAAGAAGTCGGTTCCGGTCGTGTACGGCTCCATCGCTGCGCTCGGCTCGGCGCCGTGGCGGCGGATCTCCGCCGTCAGGCCGCGGTACCGGTCCAGTGAGATCGCGCTCGCCTGGCTGAGGGCCTCCTTGGCCTCCAGCGTCGGCGCGATGGCGACCAGACGGCTGAGGTCCTCGAAGATCGACAGCTGCACATAGGCGGCCTGGCCGAGAAAGCGATCAACCGGTGGGGCCAGCTCGGCAAGCTCGAGACGGGTAGCCATGGCGGCGTCCTCAGAGCGGGGACGCAGCTTCGGGGCATCTACGCGCTTGGGGCGACGACGGAACCAATTGACCACTGCGACAGCCTACTTGGGAGCATCCCGAAACGCCCTACGCTGACTATTTGTCAGCATCCGTTCGAATGCAATATCGTGGCGACATGTCGAACGCTCAGGTACAGACCGAATTGTCCACCGCCGATGGCTTCGCCCGCCGCGCCGTCGTCGCCCGCCCCGCAGTCTCGGTCGCAAAGGGCCTTATCGCCGTCGCCGTCATCGCGCTCGCCTACAACCTGTTCAGCACCATTCGCACGCTGGCCGACTACCCGGGTCTCGACTTCTTCGCGGTGTTCCTCTCCACCCAGGGCGACAACCCCGTCTCGTCGATCTGGTTCACCCTGCTGGTCTGGGCGCCGATCATCGTGCTGCCCCTCGCCCTGATCTTCTACATCTACGCGCGCACCACGGCCGCCCGCGTGGACAACGCCGCCTACCTCGACTTCGCAGCGAGCGGCTATGTGGTGACGCAGCGTCCCATCGGTTTCGCCGCCATGAACGGCAACACCGCCGTGCAGGTGCACCTGCTCAGCCACCCCGCGGTCACGCCCGAGGCCTACGAGCAGGCCTATGCGGCCATCACCGCACACCTCGCCAGCCTCGACAAGAAGGCTCGCAAGAAGACGGCGACGAGCCTCGGCAAGGTTGCATCCGCCCCACTGCCCGCAACCCAGCTGGTGCCCACGGTGCCCGCCGAGCTGCTGCTGTCGGGCCCGATCGGCAAGACGGAGTGGGTCGCTGTGCTGCCAGCGTCGACCGCTGGCGCCAAGACACGCTACTTCGCCGTTAAGCCATAGACAGAGCTGTGGGGGCACCGACCGGCTAAACTGGGCCGGTGCCTCCCATTTCTGGCGGAGGCTGTGCGCCCCAGGTCAAAAGCGGGCGCTCTCTTTGCTAGCTGACAGGGCTTTTCTCACGTGAATTTCGCAGAACTCAATATCGACCAGGACATGGTTGACGCGCTCGCCACCAAGGGCATCCTCGAGCCGTTCCCCATTCAGGAGCAGACCATCCCGATGGGTCTCGCCAAGCAGGACATCATCGGCCAGGCCAAGACCGGCACCGGCAAGACCCTCGGCTTCGGGCTCCCCGTGCTGCAGGGCCTCGGCATCGACCCGGAGCCCGGTGTGCAGGCGCTGATCGTGGTGCCGACCCGCGAGCTGTGCGTGCAGGTGGCTGAGGACCTCGTTCTCGCCGCATCCAACCGCTCCACCAAGGTCGCGGCGATCTACGGCGGCAAGGCCTACGAGGGCCAGGTCGAAGAGCTCAAGGCCGGCGCGCAGGTCGTTGTCGGAACCCCCGGCCGCCTGCTCGACCTCGCGTCGCAGCGCCTGCTTTCGCTCAAGAACGTCAAGGTCATGGTTCTCGATGAGGCCGACAAGATGCTCGACCTTGGATTCCTCTCCGATATCGAGAAGCTGTTCGCGCAGACCCCGCCGACCCGCCACACCATGCTGTTCTCGGCGACGATGCCCGGCCCGATCGTCGCCCTCGCGCGCCGCTTCATGAACAAGCCGATCCACATTCGCGCGACCGACCCCAACGAGGGCCTGACCCAGGCGAACATCAAGCACGTCGTCTACCGCGCTCACTCGCTCGACAAAGACGAGGTCATCGCCCGCATCCTGCAGTCCCAGGGCCGCGGCAAGACCGTGATCTTCACGCGCACCAAGCGCGCCGCAGCCAAGCTGGTCGAAGAGCTCAACGACCGCGGCTTCAATGCCGCTGCCGTGCACGGCGACCTCAACCAGGAGCAGCGCGAGCGGGCCATGGCCGCGTTCAAGGCCGGCAAGAAAGACATTCTCATCGCGACGGATGTCGCCGCCCGCGGCATCGACGTCAACGACGTCACCCACGTGATCAACCACACCATCCCCGACGACCACGACACCTACCTGCACCGCGCTGGCCGCACCGGCCGCGCCGGCAAGACCGGTATCGCCGTGACCTTCGTCGACTGGGATGACATGCACAAGTGGTCGCTCATCAACCGCGCCCTCGAGATGGGAATCCCTGAGCCGGTCGAGACCTACTCGTCGTCGCCCCACCTCTACGCCGACCTCGACATTCCCGAGGGAACCAAGGGCCGCATCCCCGGATCCGTTCCCAAGGTGCGCGAGGCAGCCCCGGCATCCAGCGGTGGACGCCCGCCGCGCTCCGGCTCCGCCGGTCGCAGCGACGGCAACCGCGATGGCGGTCGCCCGCCGCGCCAGCGCACCTCGACCCCGCACACGACCGACGCGGTGCGCGACAGCGCCGAGGGTGGCGGAACGCACGACGGATCGGCCCCGAGCCGCCGCCGTCGCACGCGCACCCGTCGCGGTGGCGCTGGCTCCGACGGCACCCCGTCGGCCCCCGCCAGCTAGACCTGTACTAGTCCCTGCCCGGGGAATACTCTGTCTGCATGTCTGACCCGATCCAGTCGATGATCGACAACATGCCTGCCAACACCGGCAAGAGCCTCGCCGAGTGGTTCACCGTGCTCGAGGCGACTGGACTTGAGAAGCACGGTGAGCTGCTCGGCCACCTCAAGTCGGCGCACGGCGTAAGCCACGGCTACGCCAACGGCATCGCGCTGCAGTATCGCTCGCGCGGGGTGCCACAGGCCGACGATGACCTTGTCGAGTCCCAGTACGCGGGAGCGAAGGCGGCCCTGCGCCCCATCCACGACGCGATCGTGACAGAGGTGCAGAAATTCGGGCCGGATGTCGAGATCGCCCCCAAGAAGACCTCCGTTTCGCTGCGCCGCACGAAGCAGTTCGCGCTCATCGAGCCGGCAAGTGCGAAGCGCGTGCAGCTCGGCATCCAGCTCAAGGGGGACGCCCCAACCGACCGACTCCTTTCCGGCAACGCGATGTGCTCGCACAAGGTGAACATCGCGAGCGTCGACGAGATCGACGACGAGCTGCTCGGCTGGCTGCGCGAGGCCTACGAGCGGGCCTAGCCGATGAACGGCTGCGATCCCGTTCCGCGGGCGATCAGCCGCTCGAGCACCTCGGGTGAGGTGGTGTTCTCGGCGAGACGGTTCGGCTTGCCGAGACCGTGGTAGTCGCTGGATCCGGTGATCGCGAGATCGAACCTCGCGGCCAGCTCGAAGAGGCGCTCCTTGCCGTCCGGGGTGTTGTCGCGGTGGTGCACCTCTAGGCCGAAGAGGCCGGCGTCGACCAGGGTGGCCAGGCTGTCCTCGTCGATCATGCGGTCCCGACCGTGCGTCGCCGGGTGGGCGAGCACGGGCACGCCACCGGCCGCGACGACCATCTCGACACCGCGCAGGGGTGAGGGGGCGTAGTACTTCTCGTAGTAGCCGCTGCGCCAGTGCAGGATGCTCTCAAAGGCGGCACTGCGGTTGGCGACGTGGCCACGGGCGACCAGGGCATCGGCGATGTGCGGGCGGCCGATGGTGCCGCCGTCGATCGACTGGGCGAGCACGTCGTCCCAGGTGAGCTCGTAGTCCGCGGCGATGCGGTTGACGATGCTCTCTGCACGGTGCAGGCGGCCGTCGCGAATACGCGCCGTCTCCTTCACGATATCGCCGTTCAGCGGGTCGAAGAGGTAAGCGAGCATGTGCACGCTGGCCGGGCCCCAGTTGGTGCTCAGCTCCATACCGGGAATCACGGTGAGCCCGGTCCCTGCGGCAGCGCCCCGCGCCTCCTGCCAGCCCGCGGTCGAGTCGTGGTCGGTGAGGGCGACCGTGCCGAGACCAGCGACTACCGCCGCGCGGATCAGCTGGGTCGGAGTCTCGGTGCCGTCCGAGACACTGCTGTGCGCGTGCAGGTCAATCGGGCGTGAGTCCATCCGCTCAGCCTATTCGCCGCAGCTCCCTCATTGCCCGCTGGGCTAGGCTCACCAGCATGCTCCGACGGATTCTTGCCGCCGCCGTACTCGTCGCCCTCGCCCTCGCGCTGCTCGTGATCGCGTGGCCGCAGCTGATCGGCCAGCAGCGCACTGCGGGAGTAGCCCAGCTGGTGTCGCTGCGCGGACTCGCCGTCGTCGTGGCGGTGGTCGCGATTGCGGGCCTTGGCTTCTTGATCGTCATCTTTCGGCCGATTCGGCGCTTCGCCGCATCCGTTGCCGTTCTTCTTCTCGGCTTCGCGCTGATCAACACGGCCGTGCTCGCGACCCGCGGAATCGGCGACATGGGCTTCGCCACCGCGGCCCCGAGGTCGGTCACCGTGCTCGCCTGGAACACCCTCGGCGATGCGCCGGGCGCCGAGGCCATCGCCCAGCTCGCCATCGACAGCGGTGCGGATGTCGTCGCCCTGCCTGAGACCACCAAGGCCACCGGCCAGGCGGTCGCCGACGCGATGGGACTCGGCGGCCGGCCGATGCAGTCCTTCACCGTCGCCTTCGACCAGGTCTCCAAGGCTCGCTCGACCACCCTGCTCATCAGCACCGAGCTTGGACCGTATGCGGTCGACGAGGCAGAGCCCAACTCGGCGGTGCTGCCGACGGTCATCGCCCGTCCGGTATCGGGCACAGGCCCGACGATCATGGCCGTGCACCTTGTGGCGCCGATTCCCGGGGAGATGGAGCACTGGGCAGAGGACCTCGACTGGCTGGCAGGCGCCTGCAGCGAGCCGAGCACGATCCTCGCCGGCGACTTCAACTCGACCCTCGACCACTTCAGCGGTCTCGCGACTGCCGACGGAGCTGCCCTCGGTGACTGCGTCGACGCCGCCTCCGTGAGCGACAACGCGGCTGTCGGCACCTGGCCCACCGCCCTGCCCGCCCTGCT
Source organism: Microbacteriaceae bacterium (assembly GCA_044239765.1). GTDB lineage: Bacteria > Actinomycetota > Actinomycetes > Actinomycetales > Microbacteriaceae > Conyzicola. The sequence continues at coordinate 17,356 of JBIIAR010000003.1, read as the reverse complement.
CGGCTCCCCCATCGACCACATCATGGCCACGGCGAACTGGTCGGTGACCGGCATGCGGGTCGTCGAGAACTACGACAAGTACGGCAGCGACCACCGCCCGGTACTCGCGCAGCTCACGCCGCGTTAGGCCCGGGACTGCTCGATGAGCAGACGGCCCATCGCCTGCGCGCGCCTGGCTGCGCCGGCGTCGCCCTCGCTCGCCTGCACGATCGAGCCCTTCATGAGGATGTACCAGGAGCGCGCGAACTCCTCAGGATCGGGCAAGGCGGCCTCGGCGGCAAGTCCGGCGACGAAGTTGCGCAAGGTCGCGAGGTGCTCGATGCTCGCACGTCCCGCGGGGTGAGCGGCACCCATCTCAAGCAGAACGTTGACGAACGAGCAGGCCTCGAAGTCGTCACGGTGAAACCAGTCGTCGTAGACATCGAAGATCGCCAGCAGCTGGCCCTCGGGGGTGTCGGCCCGGGCACGCGCTCCCGCCTCGACGACGTCAAGGGTCCAGATTTGCTCGCGCAGGTCGAGGAAGGCGAGCACGAGGTCGTCTTTCGACGGAAAGTGCCGGTAGAGCGTCGCCTTCGCGACACCCGACAGCTCCAGCACCTCGTCGATCGAGACATCGCGGATTCCGCGGTGCGAGAAGAGCGTGTACGCCGCCTCGAGGATGCGCTGGCGGGCAGGCACCTTCGCCAGACCCGGGGTGGTGGCAATCTCTGGCACGTGCACAGGGTACTGCTGGGAGTGCGCTCCCACCTAGAAATTCGCTAGACAGATCTCGGCGGCAAATCTACGCTGGTGCCGAGGCCCCCTCTTCGGGGGTCAGGGAGAGAGCGCCACCATGACGCAGGACGCGACGCCGCAGACCGACACACTGCCCGCACCCAAGCCGGCCGTCTCGCACGTCGCCCAGACGATCTCGGTGGATCCCCGACCGCACGAGCCGGTCAGCGACGCGGGCGTGCCGCATCCGGCCCACCGAGCGGGCTGAGTCCCGGCGAGAGACAATAGGGGCATGGCGAACGACAAGACCCCGGCCCCCCGCGCAACCAGCAACCGCTCGACCACCCCGGTCTCTGAGGGGTTTGCGTCCTACATCTCGGCGAACTGGGCAGAGCGCCCCGCTGTGCTGCCAGCGCAGCGCGAGGCCGCGACCACCGCGGCTGCGGCGCGAGCCCGCATCACCGCACTGCACCCGGGTGCGCGCATCGTCATCCCGGCCGGCGCCGCAGCCGTGCGCTCGAACGACACCGACTACCCCTTCCGCGCCCACTCCGCCTTCGCCCACCTCACCGGCTGGGGCAGCGACTCGGTCGCCGGCAGCGTGCTGGTCATCGAGCCGAGCGGCGAGGCGACGCTCTACTTCCGCAAGGCAGCCGGTCGCGACTCCGACGAGTTCTACGCCAATCCAGAGATCGGCGAGTTCTGGACCGGACCCCGGCCCTCCCTCGAGGCCGTCGCCGCCGACCTCGGCCTGGCCACCGCCGACCTCGCCGACCTCAGCGCGGTGCTCGACGCTGTCGACGCGACCACGGTCATCGTGCGCGGCGCGGACCGCGACCTCACCGACCAGGTGGACGGTCGCCGACTGCTCGCCGCAGACGCCGACCTCGTCGACGACGCGGCAGACGAGCAGCTCGCCCGCGACCTCAGCGAGATTCGCCTTGTCAAGGATGCGTGGGAGATCGAGCAGATGCGCCTCGCCGTCGGTGCGACCAAGCTCGGCTTCGACGACGTCATCGCCGACCTTCCCCAGATCGTCGCGCACGAGAAGGGCGAGCGCCTCGTGGAGGGCACCTTCAACCGCCGTGCCCGCGCGGACGGCAACACTGTCGGCTACGACACGATCGCCGCGAGCGGACCGCACGCGTGCATTTTGCACTGGACCCGCAACGACGGCCCCGTTGTGCCCGGCGACCTCATTCTGCTGGACGCGGGAATCGAGCTCGACAGCTACTACACGGCCGACATCACTCGCACGTTGCCGGTCAACGGCACCTTCACCGACACGCAGCGCCGCGTGTACGAGGCAGTGCGCGAGGCGGCTGACGCCGCCTTCGCGATCGTGCGTCCCGGAATCCGCTTCAAGGAGATCCACGCCGAGGCGATGCGGGTGATCGCCGAGAAGACCGCAGAGTGGGGTCTGCTGCCGGGCAGCGCCGAGGAGTCGCTCGAGCCCGACGCCCAGTACCACCGGCGCTACATGGTGCACGGCACGAGCCACCACCTCGGCCTCGACGTGCACGACTGCGCGCAGGCGCGCCGCGAGCTCTACCTCGAGGGCGTGCTCGAGGCGGGCATGGTCTTCACCATCGAGCCCGGACTCTACTTTCAGCCCGACGACCTGACGGTGCCAGAGCAGTACCGCGGCATCGGCGTTCGCATCGAGGACAACATCCTCGTCACAGAGTCGGGTGCAGAGAACCTGTCGATCGGCATCCCGCGCACGGCGGATGACGTGGAGGCGTGGCTAGCGCGCTAGCTTCTCGAGAGCGCTGGCCACCGTCTCGCGCTCGCGCCCGCGCGCCTCGCGCAAGGCCTTCTCGGCCTCGCGCCGCGCCTTGAGCGCATCGCGCACCTTGGGATCCCGAGCGACCAGGAGCTCGCGAGGATCTGGGCCTACGGGTTCGCGTGCCACCGTGCGTCCGGCGAGAAGGGCCTCGACCCCGTCGAGCACACGGTCTCGGCCGAAGGCAAACGGGTCCCCGTCGGACTCCGGCGAGAAGACGCCCTCGAGCAGGGCCGCGTGAACAAAGGGAAACTGCGCCGGTGTCACCAGAGCGTGCAGCAGCTGCTCCGCTCGCAGGTCGACGACCCCCGACTCCGCCCCGGCTGCCGCTGCGATGTACCCGCGCACAATATGCGCCTCCCAGCGCACCTGCGCGATCAGCGCCAGCGCGATCGAGACCTTCGCCGTGCCGTCCAGCGGAAGAGGATGCATAACCTCGAGCGCACCCTCGAGCCATGAGAGGTTGTTTGGCGTGGTCGGCGTTCCCTCGATCGGCACGTCAAGCAGCCACATGTGCTGCAGGTACACGTCGGCCATCGCGCGTTCCCAGACCTCGATGCCCGTACGCCAGTCAGCTTGCTCGCGAACAGATTCGGGCGGCACACCGATTCCCTGCTCCTGCATGAGCAGCACGAGGTCGTCCTTCGCGCTCACGTAGCGGTAGAGCGCCATGGGCGTGACGCCGAGCACGCCCGCAATCGCTGCCATGGACACGGAGGCGAGCCCGCCCGCATCCGCGAGCTCCACGGCGACATCGACGATGCGCTCAATGCTGAGCTCGCGCTTCGGCCCGCGCTGGGGGTTCGCCGCGACACCCCAGGCAAGGGCAACCGCCCGGGGCAGCTCTGGCTCTGTCGTTTCCATCGTCCTCATCGTATGACCGCTTGACAGCCACGCTCTAACTGTGTATCTATTAAACAGTTCCGTGTTGACCATAAACAGTTTATGGCATATCGGGGATGAGGAGAAGGCAATGATTAGCATTCACGGGCTTCGAAAGTCGTTCCACAGGCAGGAGGTGCTGCGAGGCATCGATCTGGAGGTCGCTCGTGGCGAGATCCTGGCGCTGCTGGGGCCCAATGGCGCCGGCAAGACCACCCTCATCAATATCCTCGCGACGCTCGTGCGGCCCGATGCCGGAACCGCGACAGTCAACGGTCATGATGTCGTCCGAGACCGCGATGAGGTCAAGGCATCGATCAGCCTCACCGGGCAGGCGGCTGCTGTCGACGAGATCCTCAGCGGACGGGAGAACTTGCGGATGATGGGCTCCCTCAGCGGGCTGAGCCGCGCCGACGCGGCTGCTCGCGCTGAAGCGCTGCTTGAGCGTTTCGACCTCGAGCAGTCAGCGGGCAAGAGGGCAAAGACCTACTCCGGAGGAATGCGCCGCCGGCTCGACCTGGCCATCAGCCTGCTCACCACGCCGCCAGTGGTCTTCCTGGATGAGCCGACAACCGGTCTCGACACCCGCAGCCGTCAGGAGCTCTGGCAGGCCATTCGCGATCTCGCAGCGAATGGCACAACGGTGCTTCTCACGACGCAGTATCTCGAAGAGGCCGATGCCCTTGCCGACCGGGTGGCCGTCATCGAACACGGAGAGATCGTCGCCGAGGGCACACCCGCCGAGCTCAAGACACGGATTGGCGGCGAGGTTCTCGCCGTGCACGATGCCAACGGCGACGTCGTGCACGAGATGGCCACCGACGGCACGGCAGGCGGGCTCCGCCGCGCGCTCGCAGCCATCGATCCCCACGCCGCAGTGAGCCTGCGGCGCCCCACCCTCGACGACGTCTTCCTCGCCGTCACCGCTCGTGAAAGGACAGAATCATGACCGCCGCCACACCCCGACTCGCGCCCTTCATCGCCGAGACGACGCTGATACGTCGCTCGCTCATCCACACCCTCGCGTCCCCCGACGCGCTGGTGATGTCGATCGGTCTGCCGGTCGCACTCATGCTCATGTTCACCTACGTGTTCGGCGGCGCCATCGACCGCGGCGGCGACTACGTCAACTACGTCGTACCCGGCATCATCCTGCTCTGCGCGGGCTTTGGCTCGTCGTCGACAGCGGTCTCCGTCTCCAACGACATGACCAACGGGGTGATCGACCGCTTTCGCACGATGCGGTTCCGCACCTCTGCCGTCATAACCGGCCACGTGGTTGCCAGCGTGCTGCGCAATGCGCTCGCCACCTCCATCGTCGTCGGCGTCGGGCTGCTGGTCGGCTTCAGCCCGGAGGGCGACCTGCTCGGCTGGATCGCTGCCGCGGGGATCGTTCTGCTGTACATCCTCGGGATCACCTACCTGTTCGCCGCCATCGGAGTGGTGTCGTCAAGCCCGGATGCCGCAATGGGCTACGGGTTCATCCTTCTGTTCCTGCCCTATGTCTCGAGCGCGTTCGTGCCGGTCGAGACCATGCCGGTGTGGTTGCGAGGCTTCGCGGCGCATCAGCCGCTCACGCCGATCATCGAGACCATTCGCTCGCTGGTCATGGGAACGCCGCTGGGCTCGATCGGGTGGGTGGCCCTCGCGTGGTGCGCGCTGATACTCGTCGTCGGCGTAGCGCTCAGCTCTGTGCTGTTCGCTCGACGATCGGGTAGTCGATAGGTGGGGGCCGGTCAGCCCTGCGGCGGCAGTGCCAGCAGCGCCTGGGCCTTGGCCGCGAGCTGCGGGTCGATGACGATCTGGTAGTTGCTCGCGAGCACCTGGTGGGTTGACGTGAAGTCGCGGCGACGACGGCTGATCGCATAGTTGACGATGCTGAACAGCATGCCGAACCCGGCGCCGATGAGCGCTGCAGCACCGAGGAAGGCAAAGCTCGGTGTCTCGGAGAAGATGAAGAACAGCAGCCCGAGAAAGAGGCCGAACCAGGCGCCGCTGGCGGCTCCGGCGAGCGCCGCGCGGCCGTAGGTGAGCTTGCCGGTGACCCGCTCGACGGTCTTGAGGTCGTTGCCGACGATCGAGAGCTTCGCGACCTCGAAGTCTGCCTTGGCGAGTCTGTCGACGACCTGCTGCGCCTCGAGGTAGGTCTCGTAGGTGCCGAGAATGTCGCCCTTGGGAAGGGTCGGGATTCCGGGGGCGCGGGAGCCGAAGGGCTGCGAGTTGGTCACTCACTTATTGTCCCACCCGCAGGGGTAGGGTTTCACTGTGAGCGCAACGAGAGTCTTCGCTGCCCGCTTGGCCGGGTGCTCCGTTTTCGACCCCGCCGGAGACAAGGTCGGTCGTGTTCGCGACGTCCTGGTTGTCTACCGCAGCTCCGACGCTCCCCGCGTCGTCGGCTTCATCGTCGAGGTTCCCGGCAAGCGCCGCGTGTTTCTCTCGGTCAGCCGCATCACCAGCATTGGCTCCGGCCAGATCATCGCCACCGGCCTCATCAACCTGCGCCGCTTCGAGCAGCGCGGCGGCGAGGTACGCGTCATCGCCGAGCTCATCGGGCGCAGCGTGACCCTGGTCGACGGCTCCGGCCAGGCCACGATCGAAGACGTCGCGATTGAGGAGACCGGGCTCGGCGAGTGGGAGGTGTCGCAGCTGTTTGCGCGCCGTCCGCGCACGGGTACGTCGCCCTTTGGAAAAGGTCCAACTGTCTTCGTGCGGTGGGACGAGGTGGTCGAGAAGGCCGCAACGACCGGCGAGGCACAGTCGGCAACCCAGCTCGTGGCGAGCTACGCCGACCTGCTGCCCGCCGACCTCGCCAACGCGATGCTCGACCTGCCAGAGCAGCGCATGCACGAGGTGGCAGAGGAGCTCAGCGACGAGCGCCTGGCCGACGTGCTCGAAGAGATGCCGGAGAACGAGCAGGTCGACATTCTCAACCAGCTCGACGACGACCGCGCGGCCGACGTGCTCGACCAGATGCAGCCGGATGACGCAGCGGACCTCATCGCCCACCTCAGCGACGAGCGAGGCGAGACCCTGCTCGAGCTGATGGACCCGGAGGAGGCGGACGACGTGCGCTTCCTGCTCAGCTACGCGCCCGACACCGCCGGCGGACTCATGACGACCGAGCCGATCATCGTGTCGGCCGACGCGACGGTCGCCGAGGGACTCGCTCTCATCCGCCGCCACGAGCTTGCCCCCGCCCTCGGCGCGGCGATCTGCGTGACCCTGCCCCCCTACGAGGCGCCGACCGGTCGCTTCCTCGGCATGGTGCACTTTCAGCGCATGCTGCGCTACCCGCCGAACGAGCGCCTCGGCACCCTGCTCGACCCCAGCCTCGAGCCCGTGCAGGGCCACACGAGCGCCGCAGAGGTCAGCCGCATTCTCGCCAGCTACAACCTGGTGTCCGTTCCTGTGGTCGATGAGAACCACCGCCTGGTCGGGGTGGTGACCATTGACGACGTCCTCGACTACCTCTTGCCAGATGACTGGCGAAGTACCGATTCGGATCCCGAACCGGCTCTCGTAGCCACGAAACCCACGACCCTAGGAAGGAGGACCCGCAATGGCACGCGCTAACCGCCAGGACTCAGACTTCGAACAGCCCAAGGGCCTCCGCATCCGCCGTCGTGGACGCGAGAGCCAGGACCGCTTCGGCCGCTTCACCGAGTCGATTGCCCGTGGCATGGGAACGCCGTGGTTTCTCTTCGGTCTCTCGGTTTTCGTCATCGCCTGGATGATCTACAACACCCTGGCCCCCGAGGGCATCCGCTTCGACTCGGCGGCCATCGGATTCACCGCGCTGACGCTGATCCTCTCGTTGCAGGCGTCCTATGCCGCACCGCTCATCCTGCTTGCCCAGAACCGGCAGGATGACCGCGACCGCGTGCAGATCGAGCAGGACCGCCAGCGGGCAGAGCGCAACCTCAACGACACCGAGTACCTCGCCCGCGAGATCGTCGCCCTGCGTCTGGCGATGAAGGACGTCGCGAGCAAGGACTTCATCCGCTCCGAGCTGCGCTCGCTGCTAGCAGAGATCGAGTCCACCAAGAGCGATGAGTCTCTGAAGAACAATGCCAAGGAGTAGCCTCCTCGCCGCGCTCGACCGGGTGATCGACCCCGAGATTCGCCGACCCATCACCGAGCTCGACATGATCGGCTCTGCAGACGTGACGGACGGCGTGGCCGCCATCGCCCTCAAGCTGACGATCGTGGGCTGCCCGGCCGCCGATCGCATCGAGGCGGACGTGCGGGCTGCGGCGCTGTCGGTGCCGGGGGTCGCATCCGTCGCTCTCACCGTCGGGGTGATGTCAGCCGCAGAGAGAACCGCGCTGACCGAGCGGCTGCGCGGCGGCCGCGCCCGCGGCAACCAGTTCGGGCCGGAGTCGCTCACCCGCATCTACGCGATCACCAGCGGCAAGGGCGGCGTCGGCAAGTCGTCGCTGACCGCCAACCTCGGCGTCGCGCTCGCGGCCCGTGGGCTGCGCGTCGGAATTCTCGACGCCGACGTCTTCGGCTTCTCGATTCCCGGGGTGCTCGGCATCGCCGACGCGAAGCCGACGAAGGTGGGCGAGCTGATTCTGCCTCCCGTCGCGCACGATGTGAAGGTCATCTCCATCGGCATGTTCGTCGAGGCGGGCACCGCCGTGTCATGGCGCGGCCCCATGCTGCACCGCACCATTCAGCAGTTTCTCGGCGACGTGCACTTCGGCGACCTCGACATTCTGCTGCTCGACCTGCCGCCGGGCACCGGCGACGTCGCCATCTCGATCGGGCAGCTGCTGCCCCAGGCCGAGGTCATCGTCGTCACCACGCCGCAGCCGGCCGCCGCGGAGGTCGCCGAGCGCAGCGCCATCGTCGCCCGCCAGACCGGGCAGAAGGTCATCGGCGTCATCGAGAACATGGCCGGGCTCGTGCAGCCGGACGGCTCGCTGCTGCAGCTATTCGGCGAGGGCGGCGGGGCGGATGTCGCGGCCCGGCTCGGCGTGGAGGTCATGGCCTCGATCCCCCTGAGCATCGCGCTGCGGCAGGGCGGGGACGCGGGCCTGCCCGTCGTGCTGTCTCAGCCGTCCGATCCCGCCGCGGCGGCGATCCTCGCCGTTGCCGCCCAGCTCGCCGCCCGCCCCCGCGGACTCGCGGGCAAGCCGCTCGGCCTCACCCTCACGTAGCCCGCCGCGCTGTCGCAAAACAGGAACTTCTGTTACTCAGCGCACCCAATGGCCACATTCCTGGCCACGGCTTTGACACGCGTCACATCTGTTCCTGTTTTGCGACGCGGTGGTTAACTGCCGAAGGGCGTTGAACCGGCACGTATTCGCTCGTGCCGGCACAACGCCCCTCGGTTGTTCGGTGCCCTACGCCCTGCGGGTCGGAACGCGGCCGTAGCCGTCGCGAACGATGGCGATGGCGGTCGAGATGCTCGCGAAGATGGCGAGGGCGATTGCTGCTGCGATGATGACGATGCTCATGGGTTTCTCCTTGGTATGCATCTATTTCACCGCGGGCAACCAGTTAGCACAATCTAATGTTACTTAGGTGATTGTGTAGGCTGACTACATGGATGTGAACCGCCTGGAACTGCTGCGCGAGCTCGCCGACCGGGGGTCGGTGACGGCGGTCGCGAAGGCGACGAACCGCACCGCATCCGCTGTATCGCAGCAGCTGAAGGTGCTCGAGCGCGAGGCCGGAATCGCCCTCACCGAGCGGCGAGGCCGCGGCATCGAGCTGACTGGCGCCGGCAAGGTGCTGGCACAGACCGCGGCGGATGTCGCCATCGCCCTTGAGCGCGCCGACGCCGTCTGGGAGGACTTCAAGCACGCCCCCCGCGGCACCGTCACCCTCAACATCTTCGCGAGCGGCGGCGAGATGCTGCTGCCCGGCCTGCTCAGCGACATCGCCTCGGTGCCCGGACTCGACCTGCGCTGCGACGACGAGTCGCCGCTGACCGTGGACTTCAGCGACCAGGTGGTCGACTACGACCTCATCGTCGCGGACTCCGCCGGAATCATGTCGAGCTGGCGCGAGCGCGGGTACATGGTCGTGCCGCTCTTTCGCGAGCCGCTCGACGTCGCACTGCCCGAGGGCCACCGGTTGGCAGCGAAGAGCTCGCTCAGCCCGAAGGATGTCGCTGACGAGACGTGGATCGGCGTTCCCGTCGACTACCCCTTCGACCGCATCCTGGTGGATGTCAGCGCGCAGGTCGGGCGCGCCCTGCGCATCGAGCAGCGCTTTCGCGACAACGGCATCGTCGAGTCCCTCGTCGCGGGCGGCCACGGCATCGCGATCCTCCCCCGCTACACCACCCGCACCCACGAGAACGGCATCGTCACGCGTCCGCTCACCGGCGTGCGCAGCGAGCGCCTCGTCTCGATCCTCATGCGGCCGGATCGCGCACTGCGACCGTCGGTGCGTCGCGTCGTCGAGTCGCTGCAGCGCGAGGCGAAGCGCATCGAGTCACTGCACGCGGGCTAGACCGGCTCGACCAGCCGCGCCAGCAGCTCGGTCAGCAGCCTCTCGGCCACCGGCGCCGGCAGTGCCTCCATGAGCGCGAGCAGCGGCGCCATGCGGTCGGGCAGCGCTCCCCCGGAGCCCCCGACTCCCAGCCCCTGCAGCAGCGCGAAAGCGGTCTCGGAGTCCAGAGGCCCCTCGAGCGGTGGCAGCTCGCCCAGCAAGGGGCGGATGTCGACCTGGGGCGTGCCGCGCACCTCATCCGCCGCGGTCTGCAGCGCCTGCGACAGCGCCGGCAGCACGCCCTCGGTGACGGGGGTGATGGTCAGGTGCGTGGTGTGCGGCAGGTGGGTTCCGTCGCCCTGGGTGAGCCCGGGCTGCAGCTGCAGCAGAAAGCCGTGCTCGCGCACCTGGTCGGCCCAGTGGTGGGGGTCGACCCGCAGCTCTGGCGCGACGGACTCGTCGGTCGCCACGGCGATGAGCGGGCCGACGGGGGCTCCGACCACACGCAGGCCCTCGATGGTGCCCACCAGCTCGATGAGGGCCCGCGTGGACCGCTCGCACGACTCGGCCAGCGAGCGAAGGCCGTCGACGCCGAGCGCCTGCGTGATCGCCCACGCGGCCGCGAGTGGGCCGGCCGACTTGGAGCCGAGCATGGTCGGGTTGACGACCGGGTATCCGGGCCAGCGGGTGGTGGCGAAGTACTGCGCGCGCTGGCGGTCGCGGCCGCGCTGCAGCAGCACCGAGGCGCCCTTCGGCGCGTAGCCGAACTTGTGCAGGTCGGCGCTGAGCGAGGTGACGCCGGGCACGCGCAGGTCCCACGGCTCCAGCGCCGACCAGAACGGCAGCACCCAGCCGCCGATGCACGCGTCAACGTGGCACGGGATGCCGCGCTCCAGCGCCGCTGCCGCAACCTCCTGCACGGGGTCGAGGGCCGCCTGCGGGTAGCTGGGGGCGCTGACGACGACGAGGGCGACATCCGGTCCCATGCGCTCGACGAGGTCTGCAGCGGCGACCGTGCCGTCAGCGCGCACCGGCACGAGGTCGAGCACCAGCCCGAAGTAGTGCGCCGCCTTCTGGAACACGGCATGCACGGTCACCGGGGCCAGCAGGCGCGGCGGAGCATCGCCGACGTACAGGTCGCGCGCGGTCTTGACGGCCAGCAGGCAGCTCTCGGTGCCGCCCGTGGTCACGCTGCCAACGACATTCGCGTCGCCGCCGAGCAGGTCCCTGGCGAAGCCGATGACCTCGCGCTCCATGACGGCGACCGAGGTGAAGGTCGTCGGGTCGAGTCCGTTGACCGGTTGCACGAGGCGCATTGCCTGCGCGGCGAGCTCGTCGAGCTCGGCGAGACCGGAGTCGTAGACGTACGAGAGCACGTGCCCGCCGTGCGTCGGGGCATCGGCCTGCCGCAGCTGGGTCAGTCGGGCAAGGATCTCATCATGCGTTGGCATCGATGTCTGCCTTTCGCAGTCGGTAGCGGCCGAAGCTGATGAGCGACAGCGCGAGGATGACGGCGGGCACGGCACTGAAGGCCAGCACGATTCCGCCGATGGCGGTCTGCGACTGCGTGACGACGTCCGCGCCCTGCGACTCGGCGTAGCCGGTCGCCGCGAGCACGATGGTGAGGGCGGTCGCGCCGAGGGCCATGCCCGTGGTCTCTCCCGCGGTCCAGACGCCGCCGAAGGTTCCGGCGTTGCCGTCGCCGTGGCTTTTGGCATCGTGGGTGATCACGTCGGGCAGCATCGCCATGGGCAGTGACTGCATGCCCGCGTAGCCCGCACCGGCGAAGCCGACCGAGATGAAGATCCACCAGCCGGGAGCCCACAGCATGCCGACGAGCGACAGGGCGGCGAGGCCGAAGATGGTCGAGGCGATGACGAAGCCGCGCTCCTTGCCGAGACGCGTCGCGATGCCCTGCCAGACCGGCGCGAAGAGCAGTGCTGGGGCAATGAGCGACGCGAACAGGATGTCGACAGCGCCCTCGTCGCTGAGCACCCACCGCGCCACATACTGCGCGCCCGCGAGCATGATGCCGGTGGCGAGTCCCTGCAGTGCGAAGGTCAGCAGCAGCGCGCGGAACGGCTGGCTGCGGCGCAGTGCCGCCAGACCCACCCGGTAGTTGTCGGCGATCGACGTGCGCTGCTGGGCGACCGCCGGGCCGGTGACGGCCGAGCGCGAGGCGATGAGCATCCCGACGCCGATGACAGCACCGGCGACGACCGCCATGAGCAGGTAGCCGAGGTGCTCGTTCTCGCCGCCGAGCTTGCGCAGCGACGGGCCCCCCGCGCCGAACAGCAGGATGGCGAAGGTCAGCACGACGACGCGCACCGACAGCAGTCGCGTGCGCTGGTCGTAGCCGTCGGCGATCTCGGCGGGCAGGGCGATGTATGGCACCTGGAAGAGCGAGAAGGCGGTCGCGGTCGCCATGAACGCGATGAGCACCCAGAGACCGCTGATCCAGGGGTCGAGCCCCGCGGGCACCGCGAAGGTGATGATGAAGAAGACCGGAAGCAGCAGCGCGCCGATCACCATGTATCGGCGACGCGAGCCGGTGACCGCCCGGCTGTGGTCGCTGCGGGCGCCGATGACCGGGTCGATGAGAACGTCCCACACCTTCGCGACGGTCACGAGGATGCCTGCGGCGAGAGCGGCGATGCCGAGCGTGTCAGTGAGGAAGTAGATGAGAACGAGACCGGGAAGCGTGGCGAAACCGCCCGTTCCCAGCGAGCCGATGGCATAGAGGGCGATGGTGCGCCGGCGCACTGGCCGTTCGGCAGCGAGGGTCATTTTGCGAGCATATAACTACACTCAATACATGACCGGCACCGTACTCGACCGGTCGCTCGCCGCCGAGCTGGTCCGTGACCTCTCGGTGGCCGGAGCGGCCACCACATCCGTCATCGCGCCCTTCACCGGCGAGGTGCTGCACGAGCTTCCGCAGGGCAACGCCGCGGACGTCGAGGATGCCGCGGCCGCAGCCCGCGTCGCCCAGCTCGCCTGGCAGCAGGCCGGCTTCGCCCACCGCCGCTCGGTGCTGCTCAAAGCACACGACCTGCTCATCGAGCGCCGCGAGCAGCTGCTCGACGTGCTGCAGTCCGAGACGGGCAAGACCCGCGGGCAGGCCTTCGAGGAAGTGTTCTCGGGGGCGTCAGTCACCCGCTACTACGCGCTCACCGCGCGCCGCGTGCTCGCCACCCGCCGTCGCCGCGGCGGCATCCCGGTGGTCATTGCGACCCACCTCAGCTACAAGGCGAAGGGACTCGTCGGCGTCATCACGCCGTGGAACTACCCGCTGTCGCTCTCGCTCATGGACGTCATTCCCGCCCTCGCCGCGGGCAATGCCGTCGTGCAGAAGGCGGACAACCAGGGCGCCCTCTCGATTCTCGCTTCGCGCCGCGCCTTCATCGACGCCGGCGTTCCGGCCGCCCTCTGGGCCGTGGTGAGCGGCGACGGCAACGAGGTGGGCAACGCCATCGTGGATGCCGCCGACTACGTCTGCTTCACCGGCTCGACCGCCACCGGCACCCGGGTCGCCGAGCGCGCCGCCTCGCACCTCACCGGCGTCTCGCTCGAGCTCGGCGGCAAGAACCCGCTGATCGTGCTCGCCGATGCCGACCCCGAGAAGGCCGCGGCGAATGCGGTCTACGCGTGCTTCTCGTCGATGGGCCAGCTCTGCGTCTCCATTGAGCGCATCTATGTGGATCGCGCCATCGCCCCCGCATTCACCGCCGCCTTCGTTGAGCGCGTGAAGTCACTGCAGCAGGGAGCTGCCTTCGACTTCACGACGGATGTCGGATCGCTCACGACCGCCGCGCAGCTCGAGCGCGTCACCGAGCACGTCACCGATGCCGTGCAGAAGGGCGCGACCGTGCTCGCCGGCGGCGTGGCCCGCCCCGACCTGGGCCCCCTGTTCTTCGAGCCGACGGTGCTGACCGACGTCACCGACGACATGGCCTGCGTGGCCGGGGAGACGTTCGGCCCGGTCGTCGCGATCCACGAGTTCGATGGTGAGGACGAGGCGATCGCCGCGGCCAATGACTCGGAGTACGGGCTCAACGCATCCGTCTTCACCGGTTCGCGCCGCCACGGACGTGCCGTCGCCGAGCGGATCACCGCCGGCAGCGTCAACATCAACGAGGGCTACCGCGCCACCTTCTCGAGCATCGACGCCCCGATGGGCGGCATGAAGAGGTCCGGCCTTGGACGCCGCAATGGCCCAGAGGGAATCCTGCGCTTCGTCGAGGGCCGCACCGTCGCCGAGTCGACCGGCATTCTCACCCTGCCCCGCACGGGCAAGGAGTGGGGCGGCATGGTGCCGGTGATGCTGCTACTTCTGCGCAGCCTCAAGGCGATCCGCCGGGCGTAGCACGTCAGGCGCGGTCTCACCGGCCTCGAGCTCGGTGGCCGAGGTGTCGGAGCGAACCAGCCCGATGCCGACGAGAATGAGCGCGCCGCCGAGCAGCTGCAGCAGCGTCAGCGCCTCGCCCAGCAGCAGCCAGGCGTAGAGCGCCGCGGCGACGACCTCGAGCAGGCCGGCGAAGGAGGCGAGGCGCGAGCCGAGCATCTCGCTCGCGGTGATGCTCGCCGCGTAGGCGATCGCCGTCGCGATCACGCCGACGATGAGCAGTGGCAGCCACCACGGCGCGGGCGACCCCATGAGGGCGACGTTGTCGAAGGTGGCGGTGAAGGGCACCACGCCGACGAGCCCGACGAGACCGAGCGAGATGCCGCCGCCGATGAGGCCGAAGCAGGCGAGTGCGACCGGGGGCAGCCCGTCGCTCGGCTTGGCGGCGAGCACGTAGTAGATCGCGCAGCCGATCGCGGCGAGGCCGGCGAAGCCGAGGCCGAGCGCGTCGATGCTGCCGGTGCCACCGGGTGAGACGACGAGAACGAGGCCGACGACCGCGACGATGGAGCCGGCGATGACGACGACTCTGGGAACCGTGCGGGTGCGCGCCCAGACCCAGCCGACGAGCAGCAGGGGCGCCATGTACTCGATGAGGATCGCGGTGTTCACCGGAATGCGCTCCACCGAGGCGAAATAGACCAGCTGCGTCGCCGCGACGCCGATGAGCGCCATGACGACGATGCGCCAGCGGGCGCGCCAGACGGCGGCCCAGTTGCCGCGCACGAGAACGAGGGCGACCGGCAGCAGGATCAGGCCGCCGATGAGTGCGCGCGCCGTGACCGCGGCGGCCGGGCTCCACCCCGCCTCGAGCAGCGGCTTGATGAGCGCGCCCGAGGTGCCGAAGGTGAAGGAGGCAATGACCGCGATGACCAGGCCAAGGGTGGTGCGTGACTTCATGAGTTCTCCCTTGTCATGGTCTATCGTGGTGCTTACCCCTGACATTACGGCTCACGAAAGTAACCAGTCAAATTGCATTTTGCCCCTGACACCGAAGAGACCCTGCGCTTCGACGTTGCCCTCGTCGACACGCATCCGGCCGCGTCGCGCAGCGGCCTCGACGAACTGGGCGATCAGGCCGCGCTGCGGCGAATTCTCGACGAGTACACCTTCACCGGGCGCTTCGACCGCGACGATGCGGAGGTCGCCGCGGTGCGCGAGACCCGCGACCTCATCAAGCGCGTCTGGACGCTGCCGGTCGACGACGCCGTCGAGCAGGTCAACGCGATGATGCTTGAGGCGAAGCCCTACCTCGCCAAGCACGACCACTACGACTGGCACCTGCACTCGACCGACACCGATGCTCCGCTCGCACAGCGCATCCGCGTGGAGTTCGCCATGGCCTTCGCCGACGTCATCCGCTCCGGCGCGACCGACCGCCTTCGGCAGTGCGAGGCCGACGACTGCGAGGGCCTCGTGCTCGACCTCTCCCGCAACGGGGCGAAGCGGTACTGCAGCGTACGGTGCGGCAACCGGATGAACCAGGTCGCCTACCGCGAGCGGCAGGGCTAGACCGCGCCCTCCGCCGCCGTCAGCATCTCGCTCGTCGCCAGATCGGGTGCCTGGCTGATGAGCGTGTGGCCCCACTTCTCTTCGAGCAGGCGCTCGAGGGTGGCGCCGAAGCGGTAGAGACGCACGTCTTCGTGGGCGGGCGCCATCACCTGGAAGCCCGTCGGCAGCGAGTCCTCAGGGGCAAGGCCCATCGGCAGGCTCATGCCCGGGATGCCCGCGAGGTTCGCGGGGATCGTCGTCACGTCGTTGAGGTACATGGCCAGCGGGTCGTCGATCTTCTCGCCGAGCTTGAAGGCCGTGGTGGGAGCCGAGGGCGACACGAGAACGTCCGCCTGCGCGAAGGCGCCCGCGAAGTCCTGCTGAATGAGGGTGCGCACCTTCTGGGCACTGCCGTAGTACGCGTCGTAGTAGCCAGCGCTGAGGGCGTAGGTGCCGAGGATCACGCGGCGCTTGACCTCGTCGCCGAAGCCGGCCTCGCGGGTAGCGGCCATGACGTCCTCGACGGTGCCGCTGACCTTCGAGCGCAGGCCGAAGCGCACGGAGTCGAACTTTGCAAGGTTGCTCGACGCCTCGGCGGGCAGGATCACGTAGTAGGCCGCGACGGCGTACTCGAAGTTGGGTGCAGACACCTCGACGATCTCAGCGCCGTTGGCCTGCAGCAGCTCGAGGGTCTCGTGGAAGCGCTGCGAGACACCGGCCTGGAAGCCGGGGCCGTCGAGCTCCTTGACGACGCCGACGCGCAGTCCCTCGAGCGACTCGGCTTTCGCGCCCTCGCGGGCTGCGGCGGCGAACGACGGCCACTCGTCTTTCAGCGACGTGCTATCGCGCTTGTCGTAGCCGCCGATGACGTCGTGCAGCAGACCCGCGTCGAGCACGGTGCGGGTGACGGGGCCGACCTGGTCGAGCGACGACGCCAGCGCGATCGCACCGTAGCGCGAGACTCCGCCGTAGGTGGGCTTGACGCCGACCGTGCCGGTGACCGCACCGGGCTGGCGGATGCTGCCACCGGTGTCCGAGCCCAGTGCGAGAGGAGCCTCGAAGGCGGCAACCGCGGCCGCCGACCCGCCGCCCGAGCCACCGGGGATGCGCTCGAGGTCCCACGGGTTGTGGGTCGGTCCGTAGGCGGAGTGCTCGGTCGACGAGCCCATGGCGAACTCGTCCATGTTGGTCTTGCCGAGGGGAATGAGGCCGGCCGTGCGCAGGCGCGCGACGACGGTGGCGTCGTAGGGGGGAATCCAGCCCTCGAGGATGCGCGACCCGGCGGTCGACGGCATGTCGATGGTGCAGAGAACGTCTTTGATCGCGACCGGAACGCCGGCAAGCTCTGGCAGCGTCTCGCCGGAAGCGCGACGGGCGTCGATGGCGGCGGCGGTCGTCAGGGCGTCCGCAGAGATGTGCAGGAAGGCGCGAACGTCACCGTCGACGGCCTCGATGCGGTCGAGGTGCTGCTGGGTGAGCTCGACGCTGCTGATGGCGCCGGATGCGAGGGCTGCGGCCTGGTCGGCGGCGGACTCGAAGATCACTGCTCCTCCCCCAGAATGGCGCTCACCTTGAAGCGGCTGCCGTCGTGCTCCGGCGCGCCGGCAAGGGCCTGCGCGGTCGTGAGGGTCTCA
>JBIIAR010000122.1:0-6934 GCA_044239765.1 Microbacteriaceae bacterium | reverse complement strand
TGCGGGGCCAGGTCGACGACCTCGATCTGGTCGGCGTCGCGCAGCACGGCATCCGGGATCGTCTCGCGCTGCGGCACCCCGGTGATCTGCTGCACGACGTCGTTGAGTGACTCGATGTGCTGGATGTTGACGGTCGACATCACGTCGATGCCGGCCTCGAGCAGGGCCTCAACATCGTTCCAGCGCTTCTCGTTGGCCGAGCCGGGCGCGTTGGTGTGGGCGAGTTCGTCGACGAGGGCGAGGTCGGGTTTGCGGGCGAGCACTGCCTCGAGGTCCATCTCGTCGAGCTGGATGCCCTTGTGGCTGACGCTGCGCCGCGGCACGACCTCGAGGCCGTCGACGAGGGCGGCGGTGGCAACGCGGCCGTGCGTTTCGACGACCGCGACGACGACGTCCCTGCCGGCGTCCCGAAGGCGTCGACCCTCCTCGAGCATGGCGAAGGTCTTGCCGACGCCGGGGGCGGCGCCGAGCATCACCCGGAGCCGTCCCCGTGCCATGCGCTTAGTTGTCCATTTCTGCGAGAGCCACGTTGAGCTCCAGCACGTTGACGCGCGGTTCTCCGAGGTAGCCGAGGTCGCGTCCTACAACCATAGACTCGACGAGTTCGCGCACGCTCTCTGCGTCGAGACCGCACGTCTGAGCGACGCGGTCGACCTGCAGCAGGGCGTACTCGGCGCTGATGTGCGGGTCGAGTCCCGACGCGGATGCCGTGTAGGCGTCCTGGGGGATGTCAGCCTCAGCGACCCCCTCTAGGGCCGCGATCGCGGCCTTGCGCTGCTCGATCAGCTGCGCGAGGTCTGCGTTGTTCGGTCCGTAGTTGGAGCCGGAGGATGCCCCGCCGTCGTACCCGGTCGCGGAGGGCCGCGACTGGAACCACTCGGGCAGTGCGTTGCCGTCGGCGTCGGTGAAGGACTGCCCGATGAGGGACGAGCCGACCACCGCGCCATTGACGCGCACCGCCGACGAGGGCGCGACGAGACCGGCGAGGGTGACGACCGCGGGGTAGAGAACCCCCAGGGCCACGGTGAAGACGAGAAGGGCGCGAACGGCCGTCCAGGTCTGGCGGAATGCTCCGCGGGTGTTTGCCATGATGTCTAGCTCCTTAGAAGCCGGGGATGAGGCTCACGACGAGGTCGATGAGCTTGATGCCGATGAATGGTGCGATGAGTCCGCCGAGCCCGTAGATGAGCAGATTGCGGCCCAGCAGCTGGCTTGCGGTGACGGCGCGGTACTTGACGCCGCGCAGTGCGAGCGGAATGAGGAAGACGATCACGAGCGCGTTGAACACGATCGCCGACAGGATCGCCGAGGCGGGGGAGTGCAGGCCCATGATGTTGAGCACCGCCAGCCCCGGAAAGACCCCGGCGAACATCGCGGGGATGATCGCGAAGTACTTCGCCACGTCGTTAGCTATTGAGAAGGTCGTCAGCGAGCCGCGGGTGATGAGCAGCTGCTTGCCGATGCGCACGATGTCGATGAGCTTTGTCGGATCGCTGTCGAGGTCGACCATGTTGCCGGCCTCCTTTGCAGCGCTCGTTCCCGTGTTCATTGCGACCCCGACGTCCGCCTGGGCGAGCGCGGGGGCGTCGTTCGTGCCGTCTCCGGTCATGGCGACGAGGTTGCCGCCCTCCTGCTCCTTGCGGATGTAGGCGATCTTGTCCTCCGGCGTTGCCTCCGCGAGATAGTCGTCGACCCCCGCCTCTGCGGCAATGGCCTTCGCGGTCAGCGGGTTGTCTCCCGTGATCATGACGGTGCGGATGCCCATGGCCCGCAGATCGGCGAAGCGCTCCTTCAGGCCCTCCTTGACGATGTCCTTGAGGTGCACGACACCGAGAATCCTCTTGTCTGCGGCGACTACCAGCGGCGTGCCTCCCGACTGCGAGATGCGGGTGATCACGGCATCGAGGTCGTCAGGGGCGGACCCCGACCACTCGATCACCATGGACGTCGCGCCTTTGCGCACCTGGCTGCCATCGGCCAGGTCGAGCCCGCTCATGCGGGTCTGCGCGGTGAACGGGATCACGGTCGAGCCGGCCGCCATCGCGACCGAGCCGCCGGCGAGCTCCACGATCGAGCTGCCCTCGGGTGTCGGGTCGCCGAGCGACGAGAGCCGCGCGGCGTCGATGAGCTCGGCCTGGGAGGCCCCGCCGACCGGCACGAACTCCACCGCGCGGCGGTTGCCGTAGGTGACGGTTCCGGTCTTGTCGAGCAGCAGGGTGGTGACATCCCCCGCGGCCTCGACCGCGCGGCCCGACATAGCGAGCACGTTGTGCTGCACGAGGCGATCCATTCCGGCGATGCCGATCGCGCTGAGCAGCGCGCCGATCGTCGTCGGAATGAGGCAGACGAGCAGCGCCACGAGCACCGGCACACTGGCCGGCTGGCCTGCATAGCTCGACAGCGGGTTGAGCGCGAGCACGACGATGACGAAGACGATCGACAGGCTGGCGAGCAGGATGTTGAGCGCGATCTCGTTGGGGGTCTTCTGCCGTGAGGCACCCTCGACGAGCTTGATCATGCGGTCGACGAAGGTCTCGCCGGGCTTGCTGGTGATGCGCACGACGATGCGGTCGCTGAGCACGCGGGTTCCGCCGGTCACCGCGCTGCGGTCGCCGCCGAACTCGCGCACGACGGGGGCCGACTCGCCGGTGATGGCTGACTCGTCCACGCTCGCGATTCCCTCGATGATGTCGCCGTCACCGGGGATCACCTCGCCCGCGACGACCACCACCTCGTCGCCGAGGGTGAGGTCGGCCGACGACAGCTCTCGTCCGTCGACGAGGTGCGCGGCGGTCGACGTGCGGGTCTGGCGCAGCGATGCGGCCTGGGCCTTGCCGCGGCCTTCGGCCACCGACTCCGCCAGGTTGGCGAAGAGCACGGTGATCCAGAGCCAGAGGGCGATGGCGGCGGTGAAGCTCGGGGCGAGCTCGGAGCCGCCAGAGAGGGCGCGGCCGGTGAAGGGCTCGGCGATGGCGATCGCGGTGGTGAGCACCGCGCCGATCTCGACGAGGAACATGACCGGGTTGCGCCACATGAAGCGCGGGTCAAGCTTGCGGAACGCTCCGGGGAGCGCTGAGACGAAGGTATTCATTACTGCAGTCCTTCCGCCAGCGGTCCTAGCGCCAGCACGGGGAAGTAGGTGAGAGCCGACACGATGACGACGACTCCGAGAAGGAGCCCGACGAACTGCGGTCGGTGGGTTGGCAGGGTTCCGGCGGTGACCGGCACCTTGTCCTGAGCGGCGAGAGAGCCCGCGAGAGCAAGCACGAAGACGATCGGCAAGAAACGGCCGAGCATCATCGCCACGCCCAGCGCGGTGTTGAACCACGGGGTGTTGGCGGTGAGACCGGCGAACGCCGAGCCGTTGTTGTTCGCGGCGCTCGTGAAGGCGTACAGCACCTCGCCGAAGCCGTGCAGGCCGGGGTTCCAGATCGACGTGCCCTCGACATCCGCTCGGATTGCCGGAATGGCGAAGCTGAGCGCCGTGCCAAGCAGAACGAGGGTCGGGGTCGTGAGAATGTACAGGCTCGCGAGCTTGATCTCGCGCGACCCGATCTTCTTTCCGAGGTACTCCGGGGTGCGGCCGACCATGAGGCCCGCGATGAACACCGCGATGATGGCGACAACGAGCATGCCGTAGAGGCCAGACCCGACACCGCCGGGGGCGACCTCGCCGAGCATCATGTTGACCATCGCCATGCCCCCCGCGAGCGAGCTGAAGCTGTCGTGCATCGAGTTGACCGCGCCTGTCGACGTGATGGTGCTGGTGGTGCCGAACAGCGTCGAGCCGATGATGCCGAAGCGCTGCTCCTTGCCCTCCATGGTTCCCGAGGCGAGCTCAGCCCAGGTCATCAGCGAGGCAGAGACGGTGAACAGAACTGCCATCACCGCGGCGACCGCGGTGCCCTGGCGGGTGTCGCCGACCATGCGCCCGACGGTGCGTGGCAGGGCAAAGGGGATCGCCAGCATGAGGATGATCTCGAACATGCTCGAGATCGGGGTGGGGTTCTCGAAGGGGTGCGCCGAGTTGACGTTGAAGAAGCCGCCGCCGTTGGTGCCGAGCAGCTTGATGGCCTCCTGGCTGGCGACTGGGCCGCCGGGCAGGGTGGCGGTTGCGCCGGTGATCGTGGTCACATCGGTGAATCCGGCGAAGTTCTGAATGACGCCGGTGGCGATGAGAACGAGCGCCGAGACGATCGACAGCGGCAGCAGCACGCGGGTGACACCGCGGGTCAGGTCGACCCAGAAGTTGCCGATCGTGCCGCTGCGCCGGTAGGCGAAGCCGCGGATCAGCGCCACGGCTACCGCGAGGCCGACGGCGGCAGAGACGAAGTTCTGCACGGTGAGGCCGAGCAGCTGCACGCCGTAGCCGAAGGTCACGTCGGGGGAGTACGACTGCCAGTTCGTGTTCGTCACGAACGAGATCGCCGTGTTGAACGAGAGGTGCTCACTGGCCGGCGGGAAGCCGAGTGACAGCGGCAGCCAGCTCTGCAGTCGCTGCAGGGCATACAGCGCGAGGATGCCGACCGCCGAGAACGCGAGAACCCCGCGCAGGTAGGCCGACCAGCTCTGCTCCGCATCCGGTTTGACGCCGATGACCCGGTAGAAGCCGCGCTCGACGCGCAGGTTCCTCTGGCTGGTGAAGGTGTAGGCGAGGTAGTCGCCGAGAGGACGGTAGAGCAGTCCGATGACGACCGCGACCGTCAGCAGCTGCAGCACGAAGAAGACGACGGTCATCAGAAACGCTCCGGCTTCACCAGGGCGACGACGAGGTAGCCGATCGCGAGCACGGCGAGTAGCGCCGCGATGAGTTCAAAGGCGATCACAGCTTCGCAACCCCCCACCCGACGAGGGCGACCAGGGCGACGAGCCCCAGGATCGCAGCGACAAAGACAAGATCGAGCACGAGTGCCTCCAGCGAGTTCCGTGCGGTCGAATGACGCGCACAGAGAGAGGCAACACCCGCGGCGAGCCGCCTGCACGGTCCCTAACGGATTCCTAACGCCGCGAGGGCGATTCCTTACGTCAGCTGATCGTCTCGGTGACGTGCTTCACCTTGGGCTGCACCGCGAGGGCGGCAGCGCCGACTATTCCGGCGTTGTTGCGCAGCAGCGCGGGAATGATCGGCGCCTGCAGCTTCAGCAGCGGGAGGAACTCCTCGTGGCTCTTCGAGACGCCGCCGCCGACGATGATGAGATCCGGCGAGAACAGAAACTCGATCATCGTGTAGTACTGCTGCAGGCGCTTGGCCCACTTCTCCCAGCTGAGGTTCTTCTTCTCCTTTGCGGCGAAAGACGCCTGCTTCTCGGAGTCCTTGCCGTTCATCTCGAGGTGGCCGAGCTCCGAGTTGGGAACGAGCACGCCGTTGTAGATCAGGGCAGTGCCGATGCCGGTGCCCAGGGTGGTGAGGATGATGAGGCCGTCGCGGCCCTTGGCCGCGCCGTAGCGTGCTTCGGCGACGCCGGCGGCATCCGCGTCGTTGACGAACACGATGTCGCGACCGAGGTGCTTCTCGAAGAACTTCTCAGCGTCGAAGCCGATCCATCGATCAGAGACATTCGCGGCAGACATCGTCACGCCGTGGCGGACGACTGCCGGAAAGCAGACTCCCACCGGCACACCCTCGGCCGCAGAGCCGAGCGCTGACGTGAGCTCGACAACGGTCGCCGCGATCGCCTCGGGTTCACCGCCCTGCGGTGTGGCGAGCTTGATGCGCTCGCTCACGAGTTCACCAGTCTCGACGTCGACGAGCGCGCCCTTGATTCCGGTGCCGCCAATGTCGATGCCCAGCGCGACTGTCATGCACCCATCTTTGCGTACCCGTTAACGTTTCGTGACTCATCGAGGCATAAGTGAGCGATCGTCGCCCCCTAAGCTGGTGCGACCCAGTTTGAGGAGATGTCTTGACGATTCCCGCCGTTCCCGCCGCACCAGTTGCCGCACCGAAGAAGAAGCTCGGCCGCGGGCCGCTCATCGCGATCATCGCGGGTGCGGTGGTGCTGCTGCTGATCTTCGTCGCCGCCGCGTTCGCCCTGGTGCAGCTGGTTCTCGGCGGTGGTCAGTCGGCCTCCGCCTCGGCCGTCGCCTTCCCCAAGAGCACGCTCTACTGGACCGAGCTGGCGATCGAGCCGTCGAACGGCCAGAAGATCGAGGCATTCAAGTTCATCAACGAGCTCGACGCCATCAAGGACGCGATCGAAGACAGCGACCTCGACGTCGACCTCGACGACCCGACCTCCAACACCGACCTCAAGTACGCGGTGTGGGAGTTCATCACCGACAGCGACACCTCGACGATCGACACCGGTGTCGACTATGAGAAAGACATTCAGCCGTGGCTCGGCAGCCGCATCTCGCTGGGAATGCTGCCCACCGACGACCTCGAGAACGACCAGCCCCCGATGATCATCGCGATCGAGGCGAAGGATGCCGACGCCGGCGTCGACACGATCGAGGAGTTCATCGACGACCTCGACGTCGATGTCGACACCGACGTGCAGTCCCGCGACGGCTACGTCATCGTCGGTGTCGGCGACGTGGACCTCGACGACGTCTACGACGACGGCACGCTCAACCAGGCCGAGAACTTCACTGCCGCGACGAAACGGGCCGGCGACTGGGGTGTCGCTAGCTTCTACGTCGACCTTGGCGCGCTCTACTCGCTCGTCAACCAGGCAACGACCGGTGACTACGGAGACGTGGACTACTGGGAGCAGCAGATCCTCGACAACTACTACAGCTACGTCGATGACAGCGCCTACGAGGACTACGAGGACTGCTCTGCCTACGACTCGCCAGAGAACGTCGGCGACGAGGACTACGAGGACTTCGATTGCGACTACTACTACGAGTACGACGGCGAGTACTACGAGTACTACGACGACTTCGCGCAGGCCTGGGTCGACGACAACGCGCGCGACCTCGCCGAAGAGAA
>JBIIAR010000121.1:0-6976 GCA_044239765.1 Microbacteriaceae bacterium | reverse complement strand
GCCGGCATCAGCTACCGCCAACTCGACTACTGGGCCCGCACGCAGCTCGTCGAGCCGACGATGCGCGGCGCTGCCGGCTCTGGTTCGCAGCGTCTCTACGGCTTTCGCGACATCCTCGTTCTCAAGCTGGTCAAGCGCCTGCTCGACACCGGCATCTCGCTGCAGCAGATCCGCATCGCGGTCAACCAGCTGCGTGAGTCAGGCATCAACGACCTCGCCCAGACCACCCTCATGAGCGACGGCGCCAGCGTCTACCTCTGCACCTCGAACGACGAGGTCATCGACCTCGTCAGCCGCGGCCAGGGCGTCTTCGGCATCGCGGTCGGCAAGGTGCTGCGCGAGGTCGAGAACTCGCTCGTCGAGCTCGACTCGATCGCCGGGGAAGACCCGCAGGACGAGCTCGCCGCTCGCCGCGCCGTCAAGGCCTCCTAGCTCCCGCTTCTGCGCTCTCGCGAGCACGTGACCGGCTAGAGCTGTTTGAGGGCTAGAACTGCTGCGTGGTTCCCGCGTACTCGCCGATTCTGGCGGTGCGCATTACCCGGTCGAGCAGCTGGTCGAAGTTGTGCGCCATCTCTTGGGCGCTCTCGCCCGGCCACACGTGCAGCGGCTTCGCGGCGCCCTGGGCCTGCTGCAGCGAGGTGCGCTCGGGCAGCTGGGGGCTGAGCACGAGAGGCCCGAACATGTCGCGCAGCTCCTTGATACGAAACTGGTGCTCTAGGGACTGCACGCGGGCGCGGTTGACGATGATGCCGAGCGGCTGCAGGCGGGGCGAGAGACCCCGACGGATCTCCTCGATGGCGCGCAGCGCGCGGTCCGCGGCGGCGACGGAGAAGAGGCCGGGCTCGGTGACGACCGTGACGCGATCGCTGGCGGCCCATGCTGTCCGTGTCAATGCATTGAGGGAGGGCGCGCAGTCGATGAGAACGAGGTCGTAGTCACGCTCGACGTTGGCGAGGGCCTCCTCGAGCTTCCAGATGTCGCGAATGCTCGGGTGCGGGCCATCGAAGTTGATGGCGGAGGGCGAGCCGATGAGCACGTCGATCTTGCCGGGGCGACCCTTGGTCCAGCCGCTTGGGGCGATCGCGGCGCGCACGACCTTCTCCTTCGGCGAGGCGAGAACGTCGGCGACGTTGAGGTACTTGCCCGGGTCGATGTCCATGCCGGTCGAGACGTCAGCCTGCGGGTCGAGGTCGACGACGAGGGTGCGAAGACCCTTGGCAAAGGCCGCGGAGGCAAGGCCGAGCGTCACCGTGGTCTTTCCCACGCCCCCCTTGAGGGAGCTGACGCTGAGTACGTGCACGAGAGACCACGCTACCTTCATTAGTCTGGAGACACCTAAACGTCTGCGGTGTGCCGGAAGGGTTACATGTTCTCGAAGATTCTCGTTGCCAACCGAGGCGAAATCGCCATTCGTGCATTTCGCGCGGCCTATGAGCTAGGCGCCAAGACCGTCGCGGTCTTCCCGTACGAGGATCGCAACTCCATGCACCGCCAGAAAGCGGATGAGGCGTACCAGATCGGCGAGAAGGGCCACCCGGTGCGGGCCTACCTCGATGTCGACGAGATCATCCGCGTCGCCAAGGAGTCGGGCGCCGACGCCATCTACCCCGGCTACGGCTTTCTCTCGGAGAACCCCGACCTCGCCGCGGCAGCGGAGGCCGCCGGCATCACCTTCATCGGCCCGCCCACTCGTGTGCTCGAGTCCGCAGGCAACAAGGTCACGGCGAAGGAGCAGGCGATCGCTGCCGGCGTGCCCGTGCTCAAGTCGACGCGCGCCTCCAAAGACATCGAGGAGCTTCTCGCCGGAGCCGACGAGATCGGCTTCCCCATCTTCGCCAAGGCCGTCGCCGGCGGTGGCGGACGCGGAATGCGCCGCGTCGACAGCAAGGCAGAGCTGCGGGGCGCCCTCGAGGAGGCCATGCGCGAGGCCGACAGCGCCTTCGGTGACCCGACCATGTTCCTCGAGCAGGCGGTCGTGCGCCCGCGCCACATCGAGGTGCAGATTCTCGCCGACGGCGCCGGCAACACCGTGCACCTCTTCGAGCGGGACTGCTCTGTGCAGCGCCGCCACCAGAAGGTCGTCGAGATCGCCCCCGCCCCCAATCTCGACGAGAGCATCCGCCAGGCGATGTACCGCGATGCCATCGCCTTCGCGAAGTCGATCAACTACGTCAACGCAGGCACGGTGGAGTTCCTCCTCGACACCGCGGGGGAGCGCAAGGGCCAGCACGTCTTCATCGAGATGAACCCGCGCATCCAGGTTGAGCACACCGTGACTGAAGAGGTCACCGACGTCGACCTCGTGCAGTCGCAGATGCGCATCGCCGCGGGCGAGACCCTGCACGACCTTGGACTCGAGCAGGAGAACATCCACCTGCGCGGCGCTGCCCTGCAGTGCCGTATCACCACAGAGGACCCGGCCGCGGGCTTCCGCCCCGACACCGGCGTCATCACCACCTACCGCTCGCCGGGCGGCGCCGGCGTGCGCCTCGACGGCGGCACGATCAACACGGGTGCGCAGATCTCACCCCACTTCGACTCGATGCTCGTCAAGATGATCGTGCGCGGGCGCGACTTCCCGACAGCGGTGACGCGGGCCAAGCGCGCTCTCGCCGAGTTCCGACTTCGCGGTGTCTCGTCGAACATCCCGTTCCTGCAGGCGGTGCTCGAGGACCCGGCCTTCATCGCCGGTGATGTGGCAACGGACTTCATCGAGACGCGGCCGTGGCTCGTCAACTCCCACCAGTCGAAGGACCGTGGCACGAAGATCCTCACCTGGATCGCCGAGACGACGGTCAACCAGCCGAACGGCAACGGCGCGGGAATCATCGACCCCGCGCTCAAGCTGCCCGTCGTCGACCTCGAGGCCGCAGCGCCCGACGGCTCGCGCCAGAGGCTGCTCGAGCTGGGCCCGGTCGGCTTCGCCAGCGCGCTGCGCGCCCAGACCGCTCTCGCCGTCACCGACACCACCTTCCGCGATGCCCACCAGTCGCTGCTGGCCACCCGCGTGCGCACCCGCGACCTCGTCGCCGTGCTGCCGCACGTCGCCCGCCTCACGCCGCAGCTGCTCAGCGTCGAGGCCTGGGGCGGCGCGACCTACGACGTCGCCCTGCGCTTTCTCGGGGAGGACCCGTGGGAACGCCTCGCCTCCATGCGCGAGGCGCTGCCGAACATCAACATCCAGATGCTGCTGCGCGGCCGCAACACGGTCGGCTACACGCCGTACCCGACCGAGGTGACGGATGCCTTCGTTCGCGAGGCGCAGTCGACGGGTGTCGACATCTTCCGCATCTTCGACGCCCTCAACGACGTCGAGCAGATGCGCCCCGCCATCGATGCGGTTCTCGCGACAGACAAAGCCGTTGCCGAGGTCGCCCTCTGCTACACGGGTGATCTGCTCAACCCCGACGAGAAGCTCTACACACTCGACTACTACCTCAAGCTCGCCGAGCAGATGGTCAAGGCGGGCGCGCACATTCTCGCCGTCAAGGACATGGCTGGACTGCTGCGCGCCGAGGCCGCAGGACGCCTCGTCGCCGCCCTGCGCGAGAACTTCGACCTCCCGGTGCACGTGCACACGCACGACACCGCAGGCGGCCAGCTCGCCGCGCTGATGGCCGCGAGTGCCGCCGGTGCGGACGCGGTGGATGTCGCAAGTGCGCCGATGGCCGGTACGACCAGCCAGCCTTCCGCATCCGCTCTCGTTGCCGCCCTCGCGCACACGGAGCGCGACACCGGCCTCTCGCTGCAGGCGGTGAGCGACCTCGAGCCCTACTGGGAGGCCGTGCGACACGTCTACAAGCCCTTCGAGTCGGGTCTTCCGGGGCCGACCGGTCGCGTCTACAAGCACGAGATTCCCGGTGGACAGCTGTCGAACCTTCGCCAGCAGGCGATTGCCCTCGGCCTTGCCGACCACTTCGAGAAGATCGAGGACCTCTACGCCGCGGCGAGCGAGATGCTCGGCCGTCCGCCGAAGGTGACGCCGTCGTCCAAGGTGGTGGGCGACCTCGCCCTCGCCCTCGCCGCGGTGGATGCCGACCCGGCCGACTTCGAGGCGAACCCGGAGAAGTACGACATCCCCGACTCCGTCGTCGGCTTTATGGCGGGGGAGCTCGGCGAGCTGCCGGGCGGCTGGCCCGAGCCGTTTCGCAGCAAGGTGCTCGCTGGCCGCACCGTCAAGATCGGTGTGGAGGCGATCTCCGCCGATGACCAGGCCGCCCTCGACGGTGACTCGCTGGGGCGTCGCAGCGCGCTGAACCGACTGCTCTTCCCCGGACCGACGAAGACCTTCGCGCAGTGGCGCGAGACCTACGGTGACATCTCGGTGATTGACACTGTCGCCTACCTCTACGGCCTGCGCCCGGGCTCCGAGCATGTGGTCGAGGTCAGTAAGGGCGTGCAGCTCTACATCGGCCTCGAGGCGATCGGCGAGCCGGATGACAAGGGCATCCGCACGGTCATGACGACGCTCAACGGCCAGCTGCGCCCGGTCTTCGTTCGCGACCTCTCGATCACCGTCGAGAACAAGGCCGCAGAGAAGGCCGATGCCTCCAAGCCGGGCAGCATCGCGGCGCCGTTCAGCGGCGTCGTCACGCTGCAGGTCGAGGAGGGCTCGACCGTCACCGCCGGCCAGAGCATCGCCTCGATCGAGGCGATGAAGATGGAGGCGGCGATCACCACACCGGTCGCCGGTGTGGTCAAGCGCGTCGCCATCAAGAAGACCACTCAGGTGGATGCGGGCGACCTGCTGGTCGAGGTCGAGCCGGCGTAGCGCGCTGTCAACCGGACTCCGCCGCCCGCTACCTCGACTAAACTGGAGTGTCCAGTGCACGAAAGGGGGCGACCGTTTTGGCTACACCACGGCGCAGCAAAGGCACAGCGGTCTCACCGCTACTCGACAACGCGGTACTCGCTGACGACTCCGGCGACCTCACGACCAAGCTCCCAGAGAGCCTGAGCATCGACGTGACGCTTCCCGCTCCGGTGCGGCGCAAGCCCGCCCACGAAGCGGCGGTGGCCATCGAGACGGTCACCGTCGACCCCGGCATCGTCGACACCGTCGCACTCGGCACCACCTCGATCGAGGTCGTTCACACCGGACCCGTTCACACCGACGCGGATGACGTGACCCCCGCCTTCGGCCGCCCCGAGACCTCGGAGGCGCTCACCGCCGAGCGGCTCATCGGCGGCAAGCGCGCGAAGCGCCCCGCTCCTGAGGGGCGCTGGCCCGCGTTCATCTACGCGCTCACCCTCCACCTCGTCAACCTCGGCGACTCGCGGCGCGTGCGAGAGCGCAAGGCACTGGATGCCCGCATCGCCAAGAGGTTCGAGGGCGGCACCCGCTTCATCCCGATCCTCACCCGCAAGGGCGGCGTCGGCAAGACCACGATCACCGCGATTCTCGGCATGGCCATGGCCGAGGTGCGTGAAGACCAGATCATCGCCATCGATGCCAATCCCGACCGCGGCACGCTCTCAGAGCGGGTGAACAAGCAGACCCGCGCCACTGTGCGGGATGCCGTGACCAAGGCCGCGTCCATCTCGACCTTCAACGACTTCAGCGAGCTTGTCTCGCGGGACGAGACGCGGCTCGACGTTCTCGCATCCGACACCGATCCCATGCTCTCCGAGGCCTTCGACGAGAACGACTACAACGTCGTCGCCGACCTTGCCTCCCGCTTCTACTCGGTGATGCTCACCGACTGCGGCACGGGCATCGTGCACTCGGTCATGCGCGCGACCCTGCAGCGCGCTGACGAGATCGTCATCGTCTCCGGAGGCTCGATCGACGAGGCGCGACTCGCATCAGAGACCCTCACCTGGCTCGAGGCCAACGGCTATGGAGAGCTCGCCAAGAACGCCGTCGTGGCGATCAACACCGGAACCCAGGGCACCAACCTGGTGAAGCTCGAAGAGATCGAGGCGCACTTCCAGTCGCGCGTGCGCGAGATCGTGCGCATCCCGTACGACCAGCACCTCGCCTCCGGCTCAGTCATCAACTTCAAGGAGCTCGCGCCGCTCACCCGCGACGCAGCTCGTGAGCTCGCCGCCATCGTCGCCGACGGCCTGCCGGCAACGCGAAACGCATGACGGTACGGCCCATCCGGCTCTTCGGAGACCCGGTGCTGCGCAGCGCCTGCGACCCGATCACTCCCGGTGACCAGCGTGTGGTCGGTCTCATCGACGACCTGCTCGAGGGCGTCGCGCTTCCGGGCCGTGCGGGCCTCGCCGCCAACCAGATCGGTGTCGGACAGCGCGCCTTCAGCTACAACGTCGACGGCGAGATCGGCTACATCATCAACCCCGTCATCGCGCAGCTCTCGGGCGAGCCCGAACTCGTCGACGAGGGCTGCCTCTCTGTGCCCGGGTTCTTCTTTCCCCGGCTGCGCTACCCCGAGGCTCGAGTCACCGGCATCGACCTCAACGGCAACCCGGTCGAGCTGAGCGGCACCGGACTGATGGCGCAGGCCCTGCAGCACGAGACCGACCACCTCGACGGGCACCTCTTCATCGAGGGCCTCGAGCCCGAGGTCAAGCGCGAGGCCATGCAGGCGATTCGCGCGTCGACCTGGTGGCGCACCGGAGCGGCATCCGTCGGTTAACGACAGAGGGCGACGCCGAAGCGTCGCCCTCGCCAATCTGACCGGCTAGTGCTGGATCGAAACCCCTTCGGTCTCTGCCGGCGTGCCGCTGTAGATGCCCTCGATGACATCGGCGAAGTCCTCGACGATGATGTTGCGCTTGATGCTCATCTTCGGGGTGAGGTGTCCGCTGGCCTCCGTGAGGTCGGTCGCGAGAATCTGGAACTTGCGGATCGACTCGGCGCGGCTCACCTTCGAGTTCGCGGCGTCGACCGCGCGCTGCACCTCTGCGATGACCTTCGGGTTGACGCTGGCCTCGGCGAGGGTGAGCTCGCCGGCCTCACCGTTGTTCTTCAACCATGCTGGAAGCATCTCGACGTCGAGGGTGATCAGGG
>JBIIAR010000120.1:0-6980 GCA_044239765.1 Microbacteriaceae bacterium | reverse complement strand
CTACGGACCGCAGGCGAGCACCATCGGAGCCAACCGCGCGGGCCGTTTCATCGCCCGCCAGGCGATCGCCTCCCTCTCGAAGCTCAAGCGGGAGCAGCGCGAGCAGGTCGAGCGCGAGCAGTACGAGGCAGAGCGCGGCGCGATCGACGAGGGTCGTGTCGTCAAGCAGGGCAACACGCGCGCGGTCGTGACGAGCTTCGACGACCTGATCGGCGAGGAGCCCTTCGCCTAGGGCGTGAGCCGCTCGAGCGACCCCAGCACCGAGATCGCTGCCGCGGCAGACCACGCCTGGGGGCGGCACGCCGCCGGGTACGGAACCGGCCGCGAGAAGGCGCTCGCCGCATCCCCGCTGTGCAGCTCTGGCATGCGGTAGTCGAAGGCGACCGCCGCGGCGAGCAGTCCGTCGGCGAGAGACGCCGCCTCGGCCGTGAAGCCGTCGGCCGCGAGGCCGGCGATCGCGATGGCGGTGTCGTGCGTCCACACGCTGCCGCCGTGGTAGCTGAGCGGCCAGAACCCGGCCGAGTCGGTCGACATGGTGCGCAGGCCGTAGCCGCTGTTGAGGGTCGGGTCGACCAGTCGCGCCGCGACCGCCGCAGCCTGCGTGTCGGTCAGCAGGCCGGTGCCGAGCAGGTGGCCGAGGTTGCTCGTGACGGTGTCCACCGGCTTCTTGTCGGCGTCGAGGGCGATCGCGGGGTACGCGCCATTCGCGTCCTCGATCCAGAAGGCGCTGAACTTCTCGCGAAGGGATGCGGCCCAGGCCCGCCACTCCGCGGGCTCGCCGACCCCGAACCGCTCGAGCAGATCGGCCCCGTGCATGGCCGCCTCATAGGCATAGGCCTGCACCTCGCACAGTGCGATCGGGCCGGTGGCGAGTGTTCCGTCGCGCCACTGCACGCTGTCACCGGAATCCTTCCAGCCCTGGTTCGCCAGCCCGTGCCCGGTCTCGTCGACGTATTCGAGCAGCCCGTCGCCGTCGGCGTCGCCGTAGTCGCGCATCCACGCGAGAGCGGCCTGCAGGTGGGGCAGCAGAGCCTCGACCTCGTGGTCGGGCATGCCCCAGCGCCAGGCGTCGTGCAGAAGGCACACCCACAACGGGGTGGCGTCGACGGTGCCGAAGTAGAGCGGCGGCAGCGAGATGCCCTCGCCCGGAATGCTCAGCGTGCCCCGCCGCAGCTCGTGCATGATCTTGCCCGGTTGCTCTGCCGTGGCCGGCACGCGCTCTGTGCCCTGCAGACCGGCGAGCACCCGCAGCGTCGAGGCGGCCAGCTCGTGACCGAGGGGCAGCATGAAGCGCGCTGCCCAGATCGAGTCGCGGCCGAAGAGGGTGAAGAACCAGGGTGCCCCCGCGGCGAGAAACTGCTCGCCCGGCACAGCAGTGGCGGTCAGCCGAAGGGAGTCGAGGTCGTCGAGGGCACGGGCGACCCAGCGCTCGAGCCGCTCGTCAGCCGAGTGAACGGTGGGCGGACTCCACGGAGCGGCAGCGCTGGCGCCGTGCACCACGGCGGCCTCGTCGCTCGCGTCGAACTGCCAGCGCGCGGTTGCGGTTCCACCCGCTGGAATCGTCAGGGCGAAGGTCAGGGTGAGGGCGGCATCCGTGCTGATCTGCGCGTCGGCTGCAACGACGCTGGCGGTGACGGAGTCGTTGGACCACGTGGTGCTGACGCCGTCGAAGGTCGAGGTCAGCCCCGCCTTGATCTGGTCGAGGTCGGTGAGGTCTGGCTCGATGGTGACGACGACAGAAGCCTCGATCGGCTGCGCGAGGCGGGAGCTGATGGTCAGCGTCTCGACCACTCCGGTCGCGCTCGTGACCCGACGGTGCTCGGCGCGAACCCCGGGGTCGATGGTCGCATCGAGCTGGCGGGCGATGGCGACGAAGGTGACGTCGGCTGCGCTGGCCGGCACCGTCGCGAGGTGCTCGAGGGGCGCCCCGTTGACGAGAATCGACTGCCCGCGAACCACCCGAACATCGGAATGGTAGATGCCGTGAATGGCGGCGGAACCGATGGATCCGTCGGTCGATGACCACACCTGAGTCGGCGCGGTGAGCACCACGGTCTCGTCGTGCAGCAGGGGTTGTAGTGGCGCCGTCATTGGCCCGTCCTGACTCTCGTTCGTGTGCATTCGATGCGGACGGGTTGACACCCGGCCTTGTCGAGGTAACATAACACCAAGAATTTGATCGATCAAACTTTTGCGCGTTAGATCGATCAAACAAGCCAAGGGAGGCGAGACGATGGCACAGCTGCCGACGGTGGAAGACGTCGCCCGGGTGGCGAAGGTCTCGCGGCAGACCGTCTCGAACGTCATCAACTCGCCAGAGATCGTCAAGTCGGCCACCCGCGAGCGGGTGCAGAACGCCATCGCCGAGCTCGGCTACCGGCCGCACGCCAGTGCGCGCCGCTTGCGCACGCGCCAGTCGTCAACGATCGGAATTCGCCTCGACCCTCGGGTCAACGGCATCTCGGGCTCCGTGCTCGACAACTACCTGCATTCGCTCACCGAGCAGGCCGCGCAGCGCGGCATGCGCATCATGCTCTTCACGGCCACCGACCCCGATGACGAGATCGAGCAGCTGCGCACCCTGCGCGACGGGGCCGACGTCGACGCCTTCGTCATCACGGCGACGCAGTACAACGACCCGCGCATCGCGTGGCTCATCGGAGAGCAGATCCCCTTCGTCGCCTTCGGCCGGCCATGGGGCGAGAACATGGACGACCCCGACCGCCTCTGGGTCGACGTCGACGGCTTCGCCGGAACCGCGGATGCGACAAGCCACCTCATCGGCCGCGGCCTCACCCGCATCGGATTTCTCGGCTGGCCCTCCGGATCGGGCACCGGCGACAACCGCCGTGACGGCTGGGTCAGCGTCATGCGCGAGCGCTTCGGGCTCTCTGACAGCGAGCTCGAGGCAATGACGTTGCGCACGGAGGAGAGCGTGCCCCACGCCCGTCGTCTGGTTGAGGGTCTGGTCGCCGGGGACAGCGGGCTCGAGGCGCTGGTCTGCGTCAGCGACTCGGTCGCGCTCGGCGCCATGATGGCCGTCAACGAGGCAGGCCAGAAGTCATTTCCCGTGATCGGCTTCGACAACTCCCCGGTGGCCCGCGCGGTCGGCCTCTCGAGCGTCGAGCAGCAGCTCGACCTTGTGGCCGCGGGCACCCTGGAGCTTCTCATGGGCGCGAGCGGTCGCCGCGTCGTTCCCCACGGTGACGGCCCCAGCCACCGCCTCATCACCCCCAAGCTTGTCGTTCGCCGGTCGAGTCACCTGGCGCCCGTCGAGGAAGCCGGAAGCACCCCCACCGGCAATCACAATCGAAAGGAAAACCAATGAGCACCAAGAAATGGGGCGCAGCCCTGCTTGCGGTTGGCGTCGTCGCCACCCTCGGCGCCTGCGCCCAGTCCGGCGATGACTCCTCTTCCGGAAGCCAGACCCTCACCATGCTGATCGGCTCGAGCGGCGACGCCGAGACGGCGGCCGTCCAGGCTGCCGCAGACGCCTGGGGAGCCGAGACCGGCAACACGGTCGAGGTCGTCGCAGCGAGCGACCTCACGCAGCAGCTCAGCCAGGGATTCGCGGGCGATGACGCCCCCGACCTCTTCTACATGAGCTGGGACCAGTTCTCGACCTACGCGAGCAACGACTACCTCGAGCCCTACGCGGCCGACCTCGCCAACGCCGGCGACTTCTACCCCGCGCTGAGCGACACCTTCACCTACGACGGCACCTTCACGTGCGCGCCGAAGGACTTCTCGACGCTCGGCCTCATCATCAACACCGACCTGTGGGCGGCGGCCGGACTCACGGATGCCGACATCCCCACCGACTGGGACTCCCTCGAGGCAGCAGCGACGGCCCTCACCACCGACACCACCGTCGGCCTCAGCTTCGGCCTTGAGTACGCCCGCATCGGCGTGTTCATGAACCAGGCCGGCGGAGCGCTCGTCGACGGCGACACCGTCGTCGCCGACAGCGACGAGAACGTGGCCGGGCTCGAGTACATCCAGAAGCTGCACGAGAAGGGCGTGCTGCGTGTGCCCGCCGAGATCGAGGCAGGCTGGGGCGGCGAGGCACTCGGCGCCGGCAAGGCGGCGATGGTGATCGAGGGCCCCTGGATCAAGGGCATCAAGGGGGACTTCCCCGACACGAACTACCAGGCCTATGAGCTGCCGGCTGGTCCTGGCGGAGCGTCGACCTTCACCTTCACCAACTGCTGGGGCATCCCGGCCAACTCCGACACGTCGGACGCGGCTGTCGACCTCGTCGAGTACCTCACGGCAGATGAGCAGCAGCTCACCTTCGCCGACGCCTTCGGCGTGATCCCCTCGACGGAGTCGGGCGCTGCTGCCTACGCAGAGAAGTACCCGGAGAATGCCAGCTTCGTCGCGGGCAACGAGTACGCGGTGAGCCCGGTGAACTTCGCCGGATCCGCCACGGTGATCAGCGACTTCAACGCCCAGCTCGAGGGCCTGTGGACCGCGGACGCCGCCGACATCCTCGGCACCCTGCAGCAGAACCTGCAGGACGCCCTCGATGAGGCCAACGGCAACTAGCGACTCGACTGAGCGGATCGAGCCCGTCGAGGTCACATCGACGGGCTCGGTCCGGTCTCGACAGGCTCGACCCGCAGAGAGGGAGCAGCATGGGCAAGGGAATCCGCGGCGCGGAAGGCCGCTACGGCTGGGCCTTCGTGGCGCCAGCGATCGTCATCATCGGCGTCTTTCTCGTGCTGCCGATCTTTCTCGCGCTGTACGTCAGCTTCAGCGACTGGAACGGCCTCGGATCGCCGCTCGGCAACTCCGACTTCGTCGGCCCAGAGAACTATGCGAAGGTGCTCACCGACTCCGGCCTCGCGCAGCGCGACTTCGGCACCTCGATCCGCAACAACTTCTACTACGTGATTCTCGTGGTGCCGCTGCAGACCGCCCTTGCGCTGTTTCTGGCGGTGCAGGTGAACCGCCGAATCCTGCGCGGCCGTGGCTTCTTTCGCACCGCCTTCTACTTTCCGTCGGTGACGAGCTCGGTGGCCATCACGACGATCTTCATCTTCCTGTTCACCTCATCGGGTGCGGTGAACACGGTGCTCGGGGCGCTGCAGGTCGATGGGCCCAACTGGTTCAGCGATCCGACCGGAATCCTCTCGCCGCTCACCAGCGGGGTGCCGGGGGACGGCCCGCTCGGCCTGACCTGGGCTGCGTGGCTGACCGGGCCATCCGTCGCCATGTGCGTGCTGATCATCATGGCGATCTTCACGACGTCTGGCACCCTCATGCTGCTGTTCCTTGCTGCGCTGCAGAACATCAGCGAGGAGGTGGATGAGGCGGCGATGATGGACGGCGCTGGCAACATCCGCAAGTTCTTCTCCGTCACCCTGCCGATGCTCAAGCCGACGCTGTTCACCGTGCTCACCCTCGGCCTCATCGGCGCGTGGCAGGTCTTCGACCAGATCTACCTGACCGGCAAGGGCGCGCCGGGCAAGACGCTGCTGACCCCCGCCTTCCTCGCCTACGACACGTCGTTCAAGGGACTCAACTGGGGCGAGGGTGCGGCCATCGCCTTCATCCTCTTCCTCATCATCGTCTCGCTGACCCTGCTGCAGCGGTGGGTGCTGCGCGACCGCGACCTTGGCCGAGGCGCCGGCAGACGGGCTGCCAAGGCAGAGAGCCAACTGCGAGCGGATGCCGCCTCTGCGGTAGTCACCAAGGGAGCCGTGCGATGACCACGACAGCAACCGCCCCCGACCTCGTCGGGCAGCCCGCGCCTCAGCGACGCAACCGCGTCAAGCACCTCAGCTCGCGGCTGAGGTTCTCTGCCGCGCTCAGCTATCTCATCCTCATCGTCATCGCGCTCATCTACATCTATCCCTTTCTCATCTCGATCGCCGGCAGCTTCAAGACGGATGCTGACGCCACCCAGAACCCGCTCTCCCTGCTGCCAGAGACCTGGAGCTTCGTCGCCTACGAGCGCCTGTTCACCAGCGTTCCGCTGCTGCAGTGGACGGCGAACTCCGCCTTCGTCACGATCATCGTCACCTTCGGCCGGGTCTTCTTCGACTCGCTCGCCGGCTATGCGCTGTCGCGTCTGCGGTTTCGGGGTCGGTCGATAGTCTTCGCCGGGGTGATCGCGGTCATGGCGGTGCCGAACGTGGTGCTGCTGATTCCGCGCTTCCTCATCCTCAAGGAGCTTGGCCTCTACGACAGCTACGCGGGCATGATCATTCCGATCTTCATCGACGCTGCGGGCATCTTCATCATGAAGCAGTTCTTCGAGTCGATCCCGGTGAGCATCGAGGAGGCGGCGCGCATCGACGGCGCCGGCATCTTCCGCACCTTCTGGTCGGTCGTGCTGCCGATGGCGCGTCCGGCACTGATCACCCTGTTCATCCTCAGCTTCCAGGGGTCGTGGAACGAGTTCGCGCACTTCATCGTCTCGCGGCAGAGTGCCGAGCTGAATACGCTGACCACTGGCGTCGCCTCGTTGACCTCCGGCGAGCTCGGCAACGGCAACCAGTACCCGCTGCAGCTGGCCGCGGCGGTGCTGATGAGCATTCCCGTTGCCGTGCTGTTCTTCGTGTTCCAGCGGCGCATCATGAACACGACCGGCGGGGCTGAGAAGGGGTAGTGAGCATCGAGAGCGTTCGCGCCGACGTCGAGTCGCTCGGCGGGGTGCGCACCCTCATGCCCGCACCCGGCGATGGCACCCCGAAATCGTCTGGGGCGACCTGTTCTTCTACTACGCGCCAGACGGCGTGATGCCGAACACGCAGCCCTTCGCGACCATCACCGCCCGCCCGCGGGCGGGCGGAGCGCCGCTCCGGGCACTGAAAAGCGCCGTTCGCGCTCGGCCCGTGGCCAGTGGCGCCGAGTCGCCATGAATCGTGGCCCCCGGCTCGTGCGAACCACCGATCGCGACGACTCGACCGGCGCTCACGCACTGAGGTGCGCGCACCTCCCCTTCGATCTCGCTGTGAGGGGGAGTGGGGCGC
>JBIIAR010000218.1:0-4456 GCA_044239765.1 Microbacteriaceae bacterium | reverse complement strand
AGAGGCGAGGCTCGTCGAAGATCTGCAGTCCGCCGATGGTCGAGGTGACGACGACGAAGATGATCGTCGGTCGCAGCTGCGGGATCGTGATGGAGAAGAAGCGGCGCACGCGGCTCGCGCCGTCGATCATCGCTGCCTCGTAGTAGTCGCGCGGAATTGCCTGCATGGCCGCGAGGAAGATGAGCGCCTGGTAGCCGGTCCAGCGAAAGTTGACCATCGTGGCGATGGCGATGTGGCTGGGGATGACCTCGGAGTGCCATCCAACGGCGGGGAGGCCGAAGTTGGTCAGAACCGTGTTGATGATGCCGTACTTGTCGCCGAACATGACGCTGAAGATGATCGCGATGGCGACAGGGGTCACGATGTAGGGCAGCAGCACGCCCATGCGCCAGAAGGTCTTGGCGCGAATGTTGGTGTCGAGCACCGCTGCGATCACCAGGGCGATGAGCACCTGGGGCACGGAGGAGAACAGGAAGATGCTGAAGGTGTTGCGAAGGCTCACCCAGAACTTCTCCTGGCCGAGCACGAACGCGAAGTTGTCGAAGCCGACGAAGTCACCCTCGCCACCGATGAGGCTCCACTCGTGCAGCGAGACATAGCCCGTGTAGAGCAGGGGGAACAGGCCGGTGATGGCGAAGAGGATGAAGAAGGGAGAGATGTAGAGGTACGGAGAGACCTTGACATCCCAGCGGCTGATCGTGTGCCGGAATGCTACGAGGCGTACCGATCGCTCATCGGCGACGGACTGGGTTGTCATGAGGATCCTCGGGAGGTGCGGGGTGGAAGGACTGCAGGGGGCGTTGAAAAGGCCGGGTCGCGGGGGTGTAGCCGCGCGACCCGGCCCATCAATGGGTGTTACTGGTTAGCCGAGCGCCTCGACGTCAGCGACGAACTTGTCCCACGAGGAGGCAGCGTCGTCGGTCTGGTCGACATCAACGCGGCTGAGCGCGTTCATCATGGCGTCGTTGATCGGGAAGTACTTCGCGGCCTTGAAGGGCGCGACGTCAACCGCGTTGGCGCGATCCGTGAAGATCGTTCCGACGGGAGCGTTGTTGAAGTACTCGTTGGTGTAGTCGTCCAGCTCCGGGGTGCCGTAGGCGGCAACCTGGCTCGGGAAGGTACCGGCCTCAACGAATGCAGACAGCTGCGACTCGGGCGAGGTGAGGTAGTCAGCGAGAGCCTTGGCGGCCTCGGGGTGAGCACCCTGCGCAGGAACGGTCAGGTACGAGCCGCCCCAGTTTCCACCGCCACCGGGGAAGACGTTGGCGACGTCCCAGGTGGTGACGTCGG
This sequence comes from Microbacteriaceae bacterium, assembly GCA_044239765.1. Taxonomy (GTDB): domain Bacteria; phylum Actinomycetota; class Actinomycetes; order Actinomycetales; family Microbacteriaceae; genus Conyzicola. The sequence continues at coordinate 3,166 of JBIIAR010000218.1, read as the reverse complement.
GCGAGTTGCCCGAGATGACGCCGAGCATCCAGCCGGGGCAGAGCATCGTGGCGAACGCGCCGCCGGCCATGCCAGCAGCCCAGTCGTCGCTCCACTGGCCGAGGTGAGCCGACAGGTCGGCGCTGGCCTCGAGGGTGGAGTTGTAGATGTCCTCAACCTCAGCGTTCGTGGTCGCGATGACGGTGCCATCGTTCTCCTCGTACGCGTTCTTCACCTGGTTGATCTGGCCCTGGTAGGTCGCTCCCGCGGAGTCGAACCAGGCGGCGTCGCTGTTCGCGACGAAGTCCTGGCCAACCTCGAAGTAGTGGTCCCAGTCGCCCTCGAGCAGGGCGGCAACCTCTTCGCGGTCGGTCGGCAGACCGGCAGCGGCGAACAGGTCGGAGCGGTAGCAGATTGCCTCCGGGCCGATGTCGGTGCCGTAGGCGATGAGACGGCCATCAGCGTCGGTCGCGGCGTCGGTCTTCCACTGAACCCAGCGGTCCTTGACGCTGTCCGACGAGAGGTCGGTCAGCTTGTCGGAGTACTGCATGAGCTCGGCGAACCAGTCGATCTCAACGGCCTCAACGTCGGCAAGGCCAGAGCCAGCGCCGAGCTTGGTGAAGTAGTTGGTGCGTGCGTCGTTCGAGGTTGCGGCGATCGTGTGCTCGATCGTCACGTTCGGGTGAAGCTTGGTGAAGCCATCGAGCAGCTCATCGGTGTATCCGAAGTTGTTGAACGTGGCGAGGGTGAGGGTAATTTCCTCTGACTCCCAGTCGGTGCTTCCGGTGCCTGCGTCGGTCGACTGGCATCCGGTTGCAACGAGTGCGAATACAGCTGCGCCGGCAACGGCGACAGCGGTCGTGCGTCGTGAATTTCTCACGGTCACTCCTTTGTGTGCGTGGATAAGGGAGATTCCATAGGAGCGCTCCCACACACTGCGTGAGAGCGCTCTCACGTAATCGCGTTCAGGATAGGTACGGCGAAGAATCCTTGTCAAGCGGCCATGGGAGCGCTCTCACGGACAAAGGTAACGGCGGCACGCAAAACGCCCCGCCGACCCCAGCAAAACCGGGGAAGACGGGGCGTATGAGCGTTATAAAACTGGATCAGGATTTTTTCGCGCGAGTCGCGTTCTCCGCCGTGTCGGCGCTGGGCTCGAGCAGTGCACCCGCAAGGTCAGCGGCGGCCTTGGCCTCGACCGCGGCCTCGTTCTCGGCGTTCTCCTGCAGCGCCGACTTGTCGCGCAGCGGGCTCGTCTTGAGGAACCAGCTGAGCACGAAGGCCACCAGAACGACCCCGAGGGCAACCCAGAAGATCGACACGGCGGCGTCGTTGAAGCCCTGGAGGAACGGTGCCGACAGGCGGGGGTCCGCTCCGTTGAGGAACGAGCTGTCGCCGTTGAGCGAGTCGCTGACCGCCGAGGTGTCTCCTCCCTGCGCGCTCTGCAGCAGCGTGAGAATGCCCTTGTTCGCCGGGTCCGAGACGACATCCGGGTCGGATGCCGCTGCCGCGAGATTCGCCTGGTTCGTCGCGTTGTCGAAGGCGGCCGCGATCGCGAGCGGAATGCGCGTGTAGAGCACCGAGAACAGGACCGCGACACCTAGCGTTCCACCGATCTGGCGAAAGAAGGTCGACGAGCTCGTGGCTACGCCGATGTCTCGGGGTCCTACCGAGTTCTGGCTGGCGATCGTCAGCGTCTGCATGAGCTGGCCGAGGCCGAGCCCGACGAAGAACATGCCGATCATCATGTACCAGACCGGCTTGTCGGCGGTCGCGAAGGTGAACCAGAAGAAGCCGATGGCCATGAGAGCCGTTCCGATGCGCGGGAACCACTTGTACACACCGGTGCGGGCGATGATCTGTCCGCTGGCGATCGAGGCGATCATGAGGCCGAGGATCATCGGCAGCATGAGAAAACCACTCTCGGTCGGCGTCGCGCCGTTCACCAGCTGCAGGTAGAGCGGAAGGGTCATCATCGCGCCGAACATGCCGAAGCCGACGAGCACGCCGAGGATCGTCGCCATGCGGAAGGTGGCGTTCTTGAAGAGCTTGAGGGGGATGAGCGCGTCATCGCCCATGAGCTTCTCGCTGATGATGAACGCGACGATGCCGAGTCCGCCGATGATGTAGCAGGCGAGGGCGCCGGGCGAGCCCCAGCCCCATTCACGACCCTGCTCTGCGACGAGCAGCAGCGGCACGAGGGCGACGACGACGGTCGCTGCTCCCCACCAGTCGATGCGCACGGAATGACGGGTGTGGGGGATGTGCAGGAACAGCAGCACGATGGCGAGCGCGGCGATGCCGATCGGGATGTTAATGAGGAAGACCCAGCGCCATCCGGTGATTCCCAGGATGAAGTCGGTGCCGCTGAGCAGGCCGCCGATCAGCGGTCCGGCAACGCTCGAGATGCCGAACACCGCGAGGAAGTAGCCCTGGTACTTGGCGCGCTCACGAGGAGCGAGGATGTCGCCCATGATCGCGAGCGGCAGCGCCATGAGGCCACCGGCCCCGAGCCCCTGCAGCGCGCGGAAGCCCGCGAGCTGGTACATCGAGGTCGCGAAGCCCGCGGCAACCGATCCGAGCAGGAAGACGACGATCGCGATGATGAACAGCGGACGGCGGCCGAAGATGTCGCTGAGCTTGCCGTAGATCGGCGTCGCGATGGTCGAGGTGATGAGGTAGGCGGTGGTCACCCAGGCCTGTGCGTCGAGGCCCTTGAGGTCGTCGGCGATGGTGCGCATCGAGGTTCCGACGATGGTCTGGTCGAGAGCGGAGAGGAACATTCCGGCCATGAGGCCGAAGATGATGAAGAGGATCTGGCGGTGCGTCATGACGCCGCCGGCATCCTTGATTGCCTGGGCGGCCTGCTTGCCGCGGGAGGTGGCGCTGGACATGAAACCTTCTTGGATCGGTGGGAACGTAAAAAGCCGCTGACGAACGCGTCCGTCGGCGGCCTTGAAATATTGCGTAGACTGCAAACTTACACCCCGAGCAAGGGTCTCGCAAGTGCTCGTGGATACACTCGACGAGTGCAAAATCCGGTCAGAGTGCTTCTCGTCGCCACCGTCTCACTCCTGGTCGCCTCGACCGTCGTCGCCTGCGCCCCCGAGCGCGATCCCTTTCCCGCGCCGAGCGATGGCACGACCACCGCGGTCGAGTCGCCGTCACCCACTCCGACCCCCACGCC
>JBIIAR010000363.1:0-2519 GCA_044239765.1 Microbacteriaceae bacterium | reverse complement strand
TGGGTGATCGTCAACAAGCTGCGGCCGTTGAACCCGCAGGACTACGCGGCCCCCGACCTCGTCGACGTGCCCGTGCCCTACGTCTATGCGCCGAAGCTGCGTGCCGACGCATCGGCCGCCGTCGTGCAGATGTTTGCCGACTACACCGCCGCGACCGGTCTGCAGATGCAGTCGCAGAGCGCCTACCGCAGCTACTCCGCGCAGGTCTCGACCTACAACAACTGGGTGAGCCAGCTCGGGCAGGAAGGCGCGGACCTCACCTCGGCCCGCCCCGGGCACAGCGAGCACCAGACCGGCCTGGCCATAGACATCAGCGCCCTGCCAGCGAAGTGCAGCCTCGACCAGTGCTTCGCCGACACCCCGCAGGGGCAATGGCTCGCCGCCAACGCCTGGAGCTACGGCTTCGTGCTGCGCTACCCCAACGGCTACACGGCCATCACCGGCTACGAGTTCGAGCCGTGGCACTACCGCTACGTCGGCCTGGAGCTGGCGAAGGAGTACCACGACACCGGCGCCACCACGCTCGAGGAGTTCTTCGGGCTGCCGGCGGCGCCGACGTATGCGGGCTGACTAGCCCGCAGGCTCAGTCCGCAGACAGCGCCGCATCGACGATCAGCTTCGCCTCGGCCTGCACCTGCTTGAGGTGCTCGGGCCCGGCGAAGGACTCCGCGTAGATCTTGTAGACGTCCTCGGTGCCGCTGGGGCGAGCCGCGAACCACGCTCTCTCTGTGACAACCTTGACCCCGCCCACCGCGGCGCCATTTCCGGGAGCCTCACTGAGGCGCGCGAGAATCGGGTCACCGGCGAGCTCGGCGGCCGTGATCGCAGCCCCGTCGAGCTTGGCCAGCTGGGCCTTCTGCGCCTTGGTGGCCACGGCATCCACTCGCTCGTAGGCGGGGTCGCCGAACTTCTCGACGAGCTCGGCGTAGAGCTGCGACGGGCTCTTTCCGGTGACGGCGCGGATCTCGCTGGCCAGCAGGGCGAGGATGATGCCGTCTTTGTCGGTCGTCCACGCCGTGCCGTCCTTCTTGAGAAAGCTGGCGCCGGCGCTCTCCTCGCCGCCGAAGGCGACGGATCCGTCGATGAGGCCGGGCACGAACCACTTGAAGCCGACCGGAACCTCCCAGAGGCGGCGACCGAGCGACTCGGCGACCCGGTCGATCATTGAGCTCGACACGAGGGTCTTGCCGATGGCGGCGTCTTTGCGCCAGCCCTCGCGGTGTGTGTAGAGGTACTGGATCGCGACGGCGAGAAAGTGGTTGGGGTTCATCAGGCCGCCGTCGGGGGTGACGATGCCATGGCGGTCGGCGTCGGCGTCGTTGCCGGTGACGATGTCGTAGTCGTTCTGGTGGCGCAGCACCGAGGCCATCGCGCTCGGGGACGACGGGTCCATGCGGATCTTGCCGTCCCAGTCGAGCGTCATGAACGACCAGGTCGGGTCGACGAGCGGGTTCACCACCGTGAGATCGAGCTCGTAGTGCGAGGCGATGAGCTGCCAGTAGTGCACGCTCGCGCCACCCAGCGGGTCAGCGGCGATGTGCAGCTTGGCGGTGCGGATCGCGTCGAAGTCGATGATGCTGCCGAGGTCGGCGACGTAGGCGCCGCGGTAGTCGTATGTCTCGACGGCGGTCGGCTCGGCTTTGGGGATGTCCTCGTTGCTCAGGATGATCTCGTTGGCCCGGTTGGCGATCCAGCCGGTGGCGTCGCTGTCGGCCGGTCCGCCGTGCGGCGGGTTGTACTTGAAGCCGCCGTCGCGCGGAGGGTTGTGCGACGGCGTGATGACGATGCCGTCGGCCATGTCGGTGTTGTCGGGGTTCGCGTTGTAGGTGATGATCGCGTGGCTGAGTGCGGGGGTCGGCACGTAGTCGTCGAACTCGTCGACGAGGGCGCGCACGCCGTTCGCCTCGAGCACCTCGAGCGCGGTCGTCTCGGCCGGGCGGCTGAGCGCGTGGGTGTCGCGGCCGATGAAGAGCGGTCCGTCGATGCCCTGACTGGCGCGGTACTCGCAGATCGCCTGCGTGATCGCGGCGATATGGGTCTCGTTGAAGGCGCTGTCGAGCGAGGACCCACGGTGACCGCTCGTGCCGAACACCACCTTCTGCTCGGCGAGGGTCACATCGGGCACGAGCTCGTAGTACGCCGCGATGAGAGCGGGCACGTCGACGAGGTCTTCTGGCAGGGCAGGGGTTGCAGCGCGGTTCATTCGCCCAGTCTTTCACTGCCATACAGTGGAGGCCATGCCCTTGACGTACAGCTACCTCGGACCGGCCGGTACCTTCACCGAGTCCGCTCTGCAGCAGGTGCCCGAGGCGCAGGGCGCGGAGTGGCGTTCGGTCAACAACGTCGGCGAGGCGCTGGACGACGTGGTCGCCGGCCGCAGCACCGCCGCCATGATCGCCATAGAGAACAGCATCGAGGGCGGGGTGAGCGCCTCGCAGGACGCCCTCGCGGTCATCCCCAACCTGCGCATCGTCGGCGAGTACCTCGTTCCCGTCAACTTCGTTCTCGTGGCAAAGCCC
>JBIIAR010000119.1:0-7074 GCA_044239765.1 Microbacteriaceae bacterium | reverse complement strand
TCCATCGACATCTTCACCGCTGTCGGCTAGGGGACGAGGAGAAAATCATGGCAATTCGCAAGTACAAGCCAACGACCCCGGGTCGTCGCGGTTCATCCGTCGCCGACTTCGTTGAGATCACGCGTTCGACGCCGGAGAAGTCACTGCTTCGCCCGCTGCCGAAGACGGGTGGCCGCAACAACGCCGGTCGCATCACGACGCGTCACATCGGTGGTGGCCACAAGCGCCAGTACCGCGTGATCGACTTCAAGCGCTCTGACAAGGACGGCGTGAACGCTCGCGTCGCCGAGATCGAGTACGACCCGAACCGCACGGCACGTATCGCGCTGCTCCACTACGTGGACGGCACCAAGCGCTACATCATCGCGCCGAACAAGCTGGCCCAGGGCGACATCATCGAGTCGGGTCCTGCCGCGGACATCAAGCCGGGCAACAACCTGCCGCTGAAGAACATCCCCGTCGGTACCGTCATTCACGCGATCGAGCTCCGTCCGGGTGGTGGCGCCAAGCTGGCCCGCTCGGCTGGTGCATCCGTCCGCCTCGTTGCCAAGGACGGCCCCTACGCGCAGCTTCGTCTGCCGTCGGGCGAGATCCGCAACGTCGACGTGCGCAACCGCGCCACGATCGGCGAGGTCGGCAACGCCGAGCAGTCGAACATCAACTGGGGAAAGGCCGGCCGCATGCGCTGGAAGGGCGTTCGCCCGACCGTGCGTGGTGTCGCCATGAACCCCGTTGACCACCCGCACGGTGGTGGTGAGGGCAAGACGTCCGGTGGACGTCACCCCGTCAGCCCCTGGGGCCAGAAGGAAGGCCGTACGCGCAAGCGCAACCTTCCCTCAGACAAGCTCATCGTCCGTCGCCGTAACGCCGGCAAGAAGCGTAAGTAGGAGTCAAGAAGATGCCACGCAGTCTGAAGAAGGGCCCCTTCGTCGACGACCACCTGCTCCGCAAGGTTGTCACGGCGAACGAAGCCTCGAGCAAGAACGTCATCAAGACCTGGTCGCGCCGCTCCATGATCATCCCGATCATGCTCGGTCACACGATCGCGGTTCACGATGGCCGTAAGCACATTCCGGTGTTCATCACCGAATCCATGGTGGGCCACAAGCTCGGCGAGTTCTCGCCCACCCGCACCTTCCGTGGTCACGAGAAGGACGACAAGAAGGGACGTCGCCGCTAATGGTTGAATCCATCGCTCGCGTGAAGCACATTCGCGTCACCGCAACAAAGGCACGTCGCGTCGTCAACCTGATCCGCGGCAAGCAGGCTCAGGAGGCTCTCGCGATCCTCAAGTTCGCCCCCCAGGGTGCGAGCGAGCCGGTGTACAAGCTGGTTGCCTCGGCAATCGCCAACGCCCGCGTCAAGGCGGATGCGTCGAACACCTTCCTCGACGAGCAGGACCTGTTCGTCTCCGAGGCGTTCGTTGACGAGGGAACGACCCTGAAGCGGTTCCAGCCGCGTGCACAGGGCCGCGCGTTCCAGATCCTCAAGCGCACCAGCCACATCACGATCAAGCTCTCCACCCCGGACGAGTTCGCGCCGGCCGCTACGACGGCGAAGGCAGGGAAGAAGTAATGGGCCAGAAAGTAAACCCCTTCGGTTTCCGTCTTGGAATCACCACCGACCACGTGTCGCGTTGGTTCTCGGACAGCACCAAGGCCGGACAGCGCTACAGCGACTACGTCGCTGAGGACGTCAAGATCCGCAACCTGCTCAAGACGAGCCTCGACCGTGCTGGCGTCGCCCGCATCGAGATCGAGCGCACGCGTGACCGGGTTCGTGTCGACATCCACACCGCTCGCCCCGGCATCGTCATCGGCCGCCGTGGAGCAGAGGCCGAGCGCATCCGCGCCGACCTTGAGAAGCTCTCCGGCAAGCAGATCCAGCTGAACATCCTCGAGGTCAAGAACCCCGAGGCCGAGGCTCAGCTCGTTGCCCAGGGCATCGCAGAGCAGCTGAGCGCCCGTGTGGCGTTCCGCCGCGCGATGCGCAAGGGCCTCCAGGGCGCCCAGCGCGCCGGAGCCAAGGGTGTTCGCATCCAGGTCTCCGGTCGTCTCGGCGGCGCGGAGATGAGCCGCTCGGAGTTCTACCGTGAGGGTCGCGTTCCGCTGCACACCCTGCGCGCCAACATCGACTACGGCTTCTACGAGGCCAAGACGACGTTCGGCCGCATCGGCGTGAAGGTCTGGATCTACAAGGGCGACATCACGTCCAAGGAGCTCGCTCGCGAGCAGGCCACCCAGAAGTCGACGCGCCCCGAGCGCCGTGACGACCGTCGCGACGGTGCAGACCGTCCGCGCCGCACCGCAGCCCCCAAGGCTGAGGCGCCGGCAGCAGCAGGAGTTGAGGCATAACAATGTTGATCCCACGTAAGGTCAAGCACCGCAAGCAGCACCACCCCGGTCGCAGTGGTCACGCCACTGGTGGCACGAAGGTGTCGTTCGGCGAGTTCGGCATCCAGGCGATCACGCCCGCGTATGTCACCAACCGCCAGATCGAGGCTGCTCGTATTGCCATGACGCGTCACATCAAGCGTGGTGGAAAGGTCTGGATCAACATCTACCCTGACCGCCCGCTCACCAAGAAGCCTGCTGAGACCCGCATGGGTTCCGGTAAGGGTTCGCCCGAGTGGTGGATTGCCAACGTCAAGCCCGGACGCGTTCTGTTCGAGCTCAGCGGTGTCAACGAGACCATCGCTCGAGAGGCACTCACCCGTGCCATCCACAAGCTGCCCCTCAAGGCACGCATCATCAAGCGCGAGGAGGGCGACGCATAATGGCGATCGGATCCAAGGAGCTCGCCTCAGTCGAGCTCGACACCTTTGAAGACGAGCGACTCGTCGACGAGCTGAAGAAGGCCAAGGAAGAGCTGTTCAACCTGCGCTTCCAGTCGGCCACCGGCCAGCTCGAGAGCCACGGCCGCCTGCGTGCCGTCAAGCGCGACATCGCGCGCATCTACACGGTGCTGCGTGAGCGCGAGCTCGGCATTCGTGCGACGCCCGTTGCGGTCGTCGCCGAGAAGCCGGCCAAGAAGGCAGCTGCCAAGAAGGCGGATGCTGCAGTCGAGACTGCAGAAGACGCCACTGAAGAGACGAAGGAGGCCAAGTAATGGCAACGTCAAAGACCGCCGCTACTGAGGCCACCACGGAGGAGGCTCGCGGATACCGCAAGTCCCGCCGCGGCTACGTCACCAGCGACAAGATGGAGAAGACCATCGTCGTCGAGGTTGAGGACCGCGTAAAGCACCCGCTTTACGGCAAGGTCATCCGCCGCACGTCCAAGGTCAAGGTGCACGATGAGGCGAACTCCGCCGGCATCGGCGACCTCGTCCTGATCAGCGAGACCCGTCCGCTCAGCGCCACGAAGCGCTGGCGCCTGGTCGAGATCATCGAAAAGGCTAAGTAAATGCTTCAGCAGGAATCACGAGTCAAGGTCGCCGACAACACCGGCGCCAAGGAGCTCCTCACGATTCGCGTTCTCGGTGGCTCCGGCCGTCGCTACGCCGGTCTCGGCGATGTCATCGTCGCGACCGTCAAGGACGCCATCCCGGGTGGAAACGTCAAGAAGGGTGACGTCGTCAAGGCGGTCATCGTTCGCGTTATCAAGCAGACCCGTCGCGCCGACGGTTCGTACATCAAGTTCGACGAGAACGCTGCGGTGATTCTCAAGGCTGATGGCGACCCGCGCGGTACCCGCATCTTCGGCCCGGTTGGCCGCGAGCTTCGTGACAAGAAGTTCATGAAGATCATTTCGCTCGCCCCGGAGGTTATTTAGTCATGGCGAACATCAAGAAGGGTGACCTGGTTCAGGTCATCAGCGGCCCCACTGAGGCTCGCGGCGGAAGCCGTGGCAAGCAGGGTCGTGTCATCGAGGTTCTCGGTGAGAAGGACCGCGTGATCGTGGAGGGTGTCAACTTCGTCACCAAGCACGTTCGCGTCGGCCAGACTCAGCGCGGCACCAAGACCGGTGGCATCGAGACGCACGAGGCGCCGATCCACGTTTCCAACGTGGCTCTCGTCGACCCCGACACCAAGAAGCCGACCCGAGTCGGCTTCCGCACCGAGACCGTGGAGAAGAACGGCGTCAAGCGCACCGTTCGCGTCCGCTACGCAAAGAAGTCAGGCAAGGACCTCTAATGGCAACCAAGACCGCTGCGCCGGCTGGCACAACCCAGCCGCGCCTCAAGGCGAAGTACCGCTCGGAGATTGCTCCGCAGCTGCAGAAGGACTTCGGTTTCACCAACGTCCACCAGATCCCCGGACTGGTCAAGGTCGTTGTGAACACCGGTGTCGGTGAGGCAGCCCGCGACGGCAAGATCATCGATGGTGCCATCAAGGACCTCATCGCGATCACCGGCCAGAAGCCGCAGGTCACCCTGGCCCGCAAGTCCATCGCGCAGTTCAAGCTCCGCGAGGGCCAGGCCATCGGCGCACACGTCACCCTCCGTGGTGACCGTGCCTGGGAGTTCCTCGACCGTCTGGTGACGCTCGCGCTTCCCCGTATCCGTGACTTCCGTGGTCTGTCCGACCGCCAGTTCGACGGTCGCGGCAACTACACCTTCGGCCTCACGGAGCAGTCGATGTTCCACGAGATCGACCAGGACAAGATCGACCGCGTTCGCGGTTTCGACATCACTGTCGTCACCACCGCGAAGACGGACGACGAGGGTCGCGCGCTGCTCAAGGCGCTCGGCTTCCCGTTCAAGTCTGCAGAATCCAACTAAGTAACACCGATCGGCAAGGTCGGCACCCCGTCTGTGCTCTTGAGGAGCTGGGGGATGTCGAAACCCGTCGAGATTAGGAAACAAAAATCATGACAATGACAGATCCGGTCGCAGACCTGCTGACCAGACTGCGGAACGCCAACTCGGCGTACCACGACACCGTGTCGATGCCGAGCTCGAAGCTCAAGTCGCACATCGCCGAGATTCTCAAGTCGGAGGGCTTCATCGCCGACTGGAAGGTCGAGGACGCCCGCGTCGGACAGACGCTGTCGATCGACCTCAAGTACGGCCCGAACCGCGAGCGCTCCATTGTGGGCATCAAGCGCGTCTCGAAGCCCGGTCTTCGCGTCTACGCGAAGTCCACCGAGATCCCTCACGTTCTCGGCGGCCTTGGCGTTGCCATCCTGTCCACCTCCTCCGGTCTGCTCACTGACCGCCAGGCGACTTCGAAGGGCGTGGGTGGGGAAGTCCTCGCCTACGTGTGGTAATCCGACATGTCACGTATTGGACGTCTTCCGATCGACGTGCCTAGCGCCGTCAACGTCACGATTGACGGCTCTGCCGTCAACGTCAAGGGCCCGAAGGGCGAGCTCTCGCTCGTCGTCCCGAGCCCGATCGAGGTTGCATTCGAGGACGGGCAGCTGCTCGTCACCCGCCCGGATGACGAGCGCGCTTCGCGTTCGCTCCACGGCCTCACCCGCACCCTCATCGCGAACCAGATCATCGGTGTGACCGAGGGCTACTCCAAGGGCCTCGAGGTCGTCGGTACCGGTTACCGCGTTGCCGCCAAGGGCGAGTCGCTCGAGTTCGCACTCGGCTACTCCCACTCGATCACGGTTGACCCGCCCCAGGGCATCAGCTTCACGGTCGAGGGCAACAACAAGGTGACCGTCAACGGCATCGACAAGCAGGCTGTCGGCGAGGTCGCGGCCAACATTCGTAAGTTGCGCAAGCCGGAGCCCTACAAGGGCAAGGGCGTTCGCTACGCAGGCGAAGTAGTCCGCCGCAAGGCCGGAAAGTCAGGTAAGTAATCATGGGTCTCGGAACTAGAGGCAAGAGCAAGTCGGCAGCCAAGGCTCGCCGCCACACCCGTCTTCGCAAGAAGATCGTCGGCACCGAGGCGCGTCCGCGCCTTGTGGTCACGCGTTCGGCCCGCCACGTATTCGTGCAGGTCGTCGATGACGCCAAGGGTCACACCCTGGCGTCGGCATCGACGTTCGAAGCGGACCTCCGCACCTTCGACGGTGACAAGACCGCCAAGGCCCGCAAGGTCGGCGAGCTCGTCGCTGAGCGTGCGAAGAAGGCCGGCGTTGACGCCGTCGTCTTCGACCGCGGAGGCAGCAAGTACGCAGGTCGCGTAGCCGCGATCGCCGATGGAGCGCGAGAGGCTGGACTCAACCTGTGAGCGACGCAACAGAAACCAACAAGGAGCAGACCGTGGCCGCAGAGGCAACGACCGAGGCTGCCGCAACCGAGGTCGTCGAGACCCCGGCCGCTGACCTCACGAACGAGCCCCGCGAGGCCCGTCGTGGTGGACGCGAGCGCAACCCCAACCGCGACCGCGGCAACAGCCGTGACGCTGAGAAGAGCCAGTTCCTCGAGCGCGTTGTCACCATCAACCGCGTCTCGAAGGTCGTCAAGGGTGGTCGTCGCTTCAGCTTCACCGCTCTGGTGATCGTCGGAGACGGCAACGGACTCGTCGGCGTCGGCTACGGCAAGGCACGCGAGGTTCCGACCGCCATCTCCAAGGGCGTCGAGGAGGCGAAGAAGAACTTCTTCCGCGTTCCCCGCGTCGGTGTGACGATCCCCCACCCCGTCCAGGGCGAGGCTGCCGCAGGCGTTGTCCTGCTGCGCCCGGCTTCCGCCGGTACCGGTGTTATCGCCGGTGGTCCGGTGCGTGCCGTGCTCGAGTGCGCGGGCATCCACGATGTTCTCAGCAAGTCGCTCGGCTCGTCGAACACGATCAACATCGTGCACGCGACGGTTGCTGCTCTCAAGCAGCTCGAGGAGCCCCGTGCGGTCGCCGCACGTCGTGGCCTCGATGTCGAGCGCGTTGTTCCGGCCCGTCTTCTGCGTGCAGAGGCTGAGGCCATTGCTACCGCAAAGGCAGGTGTCTGATGGCCGCTCGCCTGAAGGTAACCCAGATCAAGTCCAAAATCAGTGAGAAGCAGAACCAGCGCGACACGCTGCGCAGCCTCGGGCTGCACCGCATCGGTGACGTCGTTGTCCGCGAGGACAACAAGCAGAACCGCGGCTACGTCCGCACTGTTGCTCACCTCGTCAAGGTCGAGGAGATTGACTAATGGCTGACGAAGCCACCGAAAAGAAGGCTCCGGCGAAGGCCGCTGCCGC
>JBIIAR010000118.1:0-7086 GCA_044239765.1 Microbacteriaceae bacterium | reverse complement strand
GTCGATCCCGTGACCTTCGACCACTGGGGACGATTCACCGCGGATGCCGCCAACGAACCCGACCACACGGTCGACTGCGACATCTATGCCCTCACTATCGCGCAGCCGCCCGTCGCGGCCGCCGAGATCGAGGAGTTTCGATGGGTCTCGATCGACGACGAGCAGCTCGAGATAGCGCCGCTGGCGCGCGAGGTGGTGCTGCCTAGGCTTCGGGCTGGCACCGCGGACACCAGTACACGTCCCGCTGAATGAGCGGGGTCGGCCCGAGCTGCCCCTTGCGAATTCGAGTGCCGCAGCGCCGGCACGGCTGGCCCCGGCGTCCGTAGACCCAGCTGGTCTGCTTCGGCCGCAGGTCGCCGGTGAGCGATCGAATCGAGCGGTCCTTGTTGAGGTTGATCACCCGGTGGGCGCTCTTCAGCATCCCGTCCATGTCGACGGAGCCGATGGGGCGCCACGGGTTCACCCCGCGCAGAAACAGCAGGTCGTTGACGTACTCGTTGCCGAGGCCGGCGAGGTTGCGCTGCTCGTGCAGGGCAACGAAGGCCGGCACCTCGGGGTCGCGCAGCAGGTTCTCGGCGGCGAGGGCCGCATCCCAGTCCGGGCCGAGCAGGTCGGGGCCGAGGTACTCGAGCTCGCCCTCCTCCTGCGCCCGATCCCACACCTCGAGCGTGCCCAGCGAGAAGCCGACCGCGACCCAGTCCGCCGTCTCGATCACCGCGCGGGCCTGAAACTCCGGCCGCATCCACTTCGTTCCGTGGCGGTACAGGTGCCAACTGCCCTCCATCTTCAGATGCGAGTGGATGCTGTGGTCGCCGATGCGCATGATCAGATGCTTTCCCCGGCTGATAACGCCCTCAATCACGTCGCCGGTGAGGTCGACCGTTGCGAACGCCGGAACCCGAATGTCGCATCGCGTCACCACAGCCCCGGCCAGGGCTGCGTTGAGGTTCTTGGCCGAGAGGTAGACGGTGTCGCCCTCAGGCACGGAGCCTCAGCCCCTGCGGATTGAGTTGAAAACCTGCCTCTACCAGTGCGTCACCGAACGGGGTGCCGATGACGAACTGGCCGTTCGCCTTGTCGATGCGCAGCTTGCCGAGGTTCTCACGCACTGCCCGCACGAGGTCCGTCGCGGCGAGCAGCAGGGTCGGCTCGTCATCGCTGAACACCAGCGCGGTCTTGCCGCCGCGCTCAAGGTAGACGGTGAGCTCGCCGTCGACGAGGATCACGATCGCCCCCGCCTTGCGCCCCGGGCGGTGGCCCCCGTCTTGCGACGGCCACGGCAGCGCGGCGCCGTAGGGGTTGGCGGGATCGGTGGCGGCGAGGGTGACCACGGTCGGCTGCTCGCGGGTCGCGATGCCGTCCTTCGCGAAGCCGCGCAGCCGGTCGATTGTCGCGCCGGTCGCGAACTGCGCCGCGCCGAGCCCCTCGATGAAGTAGCCGCGGCGGGCGCGCCCGGTCTCTTCAAAGCCACTGAGCACCCGGTAGGCGAGCGAGAAGCCGCCGCGAACACCCTCGCTCTGCACGGCGCCGCGCGTCACAACGCCGTGGCGCTCGAGCAGTTGCTCTGCCAGCTGCTTGGCGCGAATCGTGTTGTCTGTTCCCCCAAGAGGCAACAGCGACCAGCGGCCGCCGACGCTCGGGGGGCCGCTGACGCTCGGTAGCCCAGGACGGCCGCGATAGGCGCGCACCCTCGGCGCGCGCTGTCGTGACGCAACGGGGCCACCGAGGTACGCGCGCAGCGGCGCGAGGGTGTCGTTGGTGACGAGGCCGGCCCAGACGAGCTCCCACAGGGCCTGCTGCAGGCTCTTGTCGTCGGTCGAGCCGACCGCCTGCGCGAGCTGGCGAAAGAAGAACGCGCCGCCGCCGGCGAGGGCTTCGAGCACCGCCGTCTCGAGGTCCGTCCGTTCCTGCACCTCACCTGGTCCGGGCAGGGTGACCGCCGCGGAGTCGGCGAGGTGCAGCGACACCCACCCGTCGTTGCCCGGCAGATCGCCCTGACCCGCCCAGCTCACCTCGCCGGTGAGCATCAGCTCGTCGAGCATCACGGGGGAGTAGTCGCGAACGCGAGCGGGAAGAACCAGCGACTCCCACGCGGATGCCGGCAACGCGACCCCCGCAAGCTGGTCCACGACCTGCGCCACGCCGTCCACCCCGCGCAGCTTGGAGCCCACGTTCTGCCAGACCGGCAGAAACCTGCCGTACGTGGCGGCGTCGACCGGCTCGACCTCGTGCCGCAGCGCGGCCAGCGAGCGGGAGCGCAGGCGCCGCAGCACCTCGACGTCGCACCACTCGCTGCCGGTCGCTCCCGGGCGAAACTCGCCCTCGACGATGCGGCGCTCGCCGGCGAGCTTGCGCAGCGCCTGCCCGACGACCGCGGTGCCGAGCCCGAAGCGGGCGGCGACATCCGCCGTGGTGAAGGGACCGTGGCTGCGGGCATAGCGGGCGACGAGGTCGCCGAGCGGGTCGGCGACCGGCTCGAGAAAGGCGACCGGAACCCCGATCGGCACGGGGGTGCCGAGGGCGTCGCGCAGGCGTCCGGCATCCTCGGCGACCGCCCAGCGCAGCTCGCCCGTGATGGTCGCAGAGATGAGGCGGTTGGCCCTGACCAGCTGATCGAGAACGGGCTGCGGGTCGAGCTTGTCGAGACCCCTCGCGGCACGGGTCTCGACAGGCTCAACCCGCTCTGTGATCTCGGCGAGCGACTGCGGTCCGAGCAGCCGCAGCAGGTCGACGATGCCCTCGGCATCTTTCGCCTTGCGGTCGGCCGCGAGGCGCTGCAGCTCGAGCTCTGTCTGCTCGATGACCCCCGGGTCGAGCAGCTCGCGCAGCTCTGCGCGGCCGAGCAGCTCGGCGAGCAGGGTCGGGTCGAGCGACAGGGCCGCGGCCCGGCGCTCGGCAAGCGGGGAGTCCCCCTCGTACATGAAGGCGGCAACATAACCGAACAGCAGGGAACGTGCGAAGGGCGACGACACCTCCGTCTCGGTCTCGACGATGCGAATCTTGCGTCCCTCGATGTCGCGCGTCAGCTGCGCGAGCGATGGAAGGTCGTAGACGTCTTGCAGCACCTCGCGCACCGTCTCGAGCACGATCGGAAAGCTCGGGTACTTGTAGGCGACCTCGAGCAGCGCGGCCGCCCGTTGGCGCTGCTGCCACAGCGGCTGCCGCTTGCCCGGGTTGTAGCGCGGCAGCAGCAGGGCGCGGGCCGCGGCCTCGCGAAAGCGCGACGCGAACAGCGCGCTGCCGCCGACCTCGCTCGTCACCAGCTGCTCGAGCTCGTCGGTCTCGAACACGAAGAGGGATGCCCCGGGCGGCTCCGCGTCGCTGTCCGGAATGCGCACGACGATGCCGTCATCACTCGCCATCGCCGCGCCCTCGACCCCGAGCCGCTCCCGAATGCGCGCGCCGACCGCGAGGGCCCACGGCGCGTGCACGGTCATTCCGTACGGCGAATGCAGAATCACGCGCCAGTCGCCGAGCTCATCGCGAAAGCGCTCGACCACCAGAGTGGTGTCGCTGGGCACCTGACCGGTCGCGGCCTTCTGCTCGGCGACGAAGGCGACGAGGTTGTTGGCGGCCCGCTCATCCAGCCCTGCCTTGGCGAGACGTTCGGCCGTTGTGCGGGTCGAGCCTGTCGAGACCTCCCGCGCGAACGCCCCGATCGCCTTGCCGAGCTCGGCGGGTCGGCCGAGTCCGTCGCCCTTCCAGAACGGCGCCCGCGCGGGAACGCCGAAGGCGGGCGAGACGAGCACGCGGTCGTGGGTGATGTCCTCGATGCGCCAGCTCGTCGTGCCGAGGGCGAAGACGTCGCTGACCCGCGACTCGTAGACCATCTCCTCGTCGAGCTCGCCGACGCGCATGCCGCCGGTTGAGGGATCGCCGCCGACCATGAAGACGCCGTAGAGGCCGCGATCGGGGATCGTTCCACCGCTCGTCACCGCAAGCCGCTGCGCGCCGGGGCGACCGGTGAGGGTGCCGGCCACGCGGTCCCACACGATGCGCGGCCGCAGCTCGGCGAACTCGTCGCTCGGGTACAGCCCGCTCAGCAGGTCGAGGGTTGCCTCGTAGGCGCTCCTGGGCAGAGTGGCAAAAGGCGCGCTGCGCCGCACCGTCTCGTACCACTCGTCGATCTGCACCGGTTCGAGGGCCACGGCTGCGACCGTCTGCTGCGCGAGGATGTCGAGCGGGTTCGCGGGAACCGCGATCGCCTCGATCTGCCCCGACAGCATCCGCTCGCTCGCGACCGCGGTGTGCAGCAGGTCGGCCCGGTGCTTGGGAAACATCACGCCGCGCGAGATCTCGCCGACCTGGTGGCCGGCGCGGCCGAGGCGCTGCAGCCCGCTGGCCACGCTCGGCGGCGACTCGACCTGGATGACGAGGTCGACCGCACCCATGTCGATGCCGAGCTCGAGGGACGAGGTGGCCACGACACAGCGCAGCACACCCGACTTGAGGTCGTCCTCGATGATCGCCCGCTGCTCCTTGCTGACCGAGCCGTGGTGGGCGCGCGCGAGCAGGGCCTGCGTGGGAAGGAGGGTGCCTGACTGCCCCGGAGTCTCCGCTGCACTGCGCGTCGAGCCTGTCGAGACGCTGACCTCGACAGGCTCAATCCGCTCATCGTAGATCTCGTTGAGGCGCCCGGTGAGCCGCTCCGCCAGCCGCCGCGAGTTCGCGAACACGATCGTCGACCGGTGCTCGAGGATCAGGTCGACGATCCCCTCCTCGACGTGAGGCCAGATCGATCCGGTGCGCTCTGGGGCGGCGGCACTCGACCCCTCGCGCACGGGAGCGGTTCCCAGCTCGCTCATGTCGTCGACCGGAACCACCACCTTGAGGTCGAAGGTCTTGGATGCCGGCGGCGCGACAATCGTCACCGGCGCACTGCCGCCCAGAAAGCGCGCAACCTCGTCGAGAGGACGCACCGTCGCGCTCAGCCCGATGCGCTGAGCGGGCCGCTCGAGCAGCTCGTCGAGCCGCTCAAGCGAGACCGCGAGGTGCGCGCCGCGCTTGGTGGCGGCCACCGCGTGCACCTCGTCGATGATGATCGTCTCGACGCCGAGCAGGGTCTCGCGGGCCGCGCTCGTCAGCATGAGGTAGAGCGACTCGGGGGTGGTGATGAGGATGTCGGGCGGCGTGCGCGCGAGCAGCCGCCGGTCTTGCGTCGACGTGTCTCCCGATCGCACCCCGACGGTCACCTCGGGGGCGGCCAGACCGAGCCGCCGGGCCGTCTGCGTCACGCCGACGAGCGGGGCGCGCAGATTGCGCTCGACGTCGACGCCGAGCGCCTTGAGCGGCGAGATGTAGAGCACGCGGGTGCGCTTACGGGGATCGTCGGAAGGCGGGGTAGTAGCCAGCCGGTCAATGGCCCAGAGGAACGACGCGAGCGTCTTGCCTGATCCGGTCGGTGCGACGACGAGGGCGTGCTGGCCGGTCGAGATCGCGTCCCAGGCGCCGAGCTGCGCAGGCGTCGCCGCCGGGAACGCGCCGAGAAACCACTCCCGGGTCGCCGGGCTGAACCTCTCGAGCACGTCAGCCATCAGGCAATTCTCTCCCGCGCCACTGTCAGCGGGGTGGGGTTGCGCCGACCGCGCTACAGCTGCGCGCTGATGAACCCCGTGAGATCGCGCAGCTCGGCGTTCGAGATGCCGTGGGCGACATCCTCGTAGATGCGGGCCGTCAGGGTCGAGTGCGACGGCAGCCAGTTCTCTGTCGCCTGAATCGCGATCGGCGGGATCACCTGGTCGAGGGTGCCGCGCCCCCAGAAGACCGGCGGCATCGACTCCTCCAGCAGGGCATCCCCGACGTGCGCGCCGCCGACCACGAAGCCAGAGAGCATCACGGCGTAGTCGAAGCGGGAGGGCGCGAGCCGCAGCAGCTGCAGCGCCACTGCGCCGCCCTGCGAGAAGCCGAGCAGGCCGACCGAGCTGTGCTCTGTCGTGTCGAGCCAGTCGAGAACGGCCTGGGCGGCAGCATCCGCATTGGGTCCCAGCTCGGCGACGGGAGTCTCGAAGGTCAGCGGAAACCAGGAGTTGCCCGGCCCCGCGGTGAGAGGCGCCCGCAGCGATGCGATGACCGGGCTGAGCGGCAGGCCGGGGGCGAGGCTGAACAGGTCGCCCTCGTGCGAGCCGTAGCCGTGCAGCAGCACGAGCAGCGGGCGTCCCGCGCGCTCGCGTTCGGGGGCCGACCAGAGCACCGCGCTCGAATCGATCTGCATGTCGTTCCCCGTTCGTAGAATTGAACCCGTGCTCACCATTCTGCGCCAGGCAGTGCTCGCGGCCGACCCTGCCATCGTCGAGAACGAGAAGTGGAACTCTCCGAACTTCGTCTACGACGGTGTCGACAGGGTGACCCTGCGCGTGCACCCCAAGGGCGGTGTGCAGGTCATCTTTCACCGCGGCGCTAAAATCCGTGAGGATGCCGGCACCTTCCGCTTCGACGACCCCACCGGCCTCATCGTGTGGCCGGCCCCCGACCGCGGCGTTCTCACTGTCGCCGACGCAGAGGCGGCCACGGCGATCGCGCCGCAACTCACGCAGCTCGTGCGCCGGTGGATCGCGCTCTCCTAGGTGACAATGGAGCATGAGCTCCGTAGGCACTCCCGATCCCAATTCCGGCTGGCTGTCTGACGACGAGCTCGCCGAGGTGCGCCGCCGCCTTCCGCTTCTGTACGTCGAAGCGGTTCCCGTGCGCGTCGATGGCACCGGCATCGTGACAGAGGTCGGCGTGCTGCTGCGGGCCAACGCCGCCGGCACCCTCGTCTCTGGCCGCGTCATGTTCGGCGAGTCACTGCGCAACGCCCTCTACCGCCACCTCGAGAAGGATCTCGGGCCGATGGCCTTTCCGCAGCTGCCGCCGTCGCCTGTGCCCTTCTCCGTGGCCGAGTACTTTCCGCTGCCCGGCCTCGGCCAGTTCGTGGATGAGCGCCAGCACGCTGTCTCGCTCGCCTACGTCATTCCTGTGACGGGCACCTGCGACCCCCGCCAGGACGCCCTCGAGCTCACCTGGATGACGCCACAGGAGGCAGCATCCGATGCCGTGGCCGCCGAGATGGAGGGCGGCCGTGGGTCGCTGCTGCGTTCGGCGCTGGCG
>JBIIAR010000335.1:0-2811 GCA_044239765.1 Microbacteriaceae bacterium | reverse complement strand
GGCGGTGAGGTCGGCGCGCACGTCGCCCGAGTCCTGCGGGATGACCATCTCGGGAATGAGCATGCCCTCAGAGAGCGTCTCGGCGATGATCGCCGCCTTCGACGGCCACCAGCGGTAGATGGTCTGCTTGCCGACGTGCGCCTCGGCCGCGATGCCCTCGACGGTCAGGTGGTCGTAGCCGTGCTCGGTGAACAGGTGGGCCGCGGCGGCGAGAATCGCCTGCCGTGAGGTCTCGCTGCGCTGGGGGCCTCGTCGCCTCTCAGTGATCATGCAGAAATCCTACGCGTAGAATGCGAGACGGTACGTTCCGTATTGAGAAGAAGTGGAATCCCGTGGCTGAGCTGCTCTACCGTCTTGGAAAATTCGCCGCGCGCCGCGCCTGGATCGTAATCGTCGCGTGGACCGCGATCCTCGGTCTCGCTGGCGGCGCCTTCGCCCTCGGCTTCACGGCGCTGAGCAACAGCTTCGACATTCCGGGCACCGCCTCGAGCGAGGTCATCGCCGAGCTTGAGGACGAGCTTCCTGACTTCGCCGGCGCCTCGGGCACTGTTGTCTTCCACACGGATGACGAGTCGGCCCTCACCGCCGACCAGCAGTCCGCGATCAGCGAGCTCGTCGCCGACGCTGACCTTGCCGACGTGACGACCGTCGTCGACCCCTTCGCCACCGAAGAACAGCGCAGCGAACAGGCCGCGCAGCTCGCCGACGGGCAGGCCCAGCTCGCCACCGCGCGCGAGCAGCTCGAGGCCGGGCAGTCCCAGGTCGACGCGGCTGTCGCGTCGGGTGTTCCGGCAGAGGCCCTCGCAGAGCAGCAGGCGCAGATCGACGCAGGTCTCGCCGAGCTGGAGGCGAACGAAGCCCAGGTGCAGCTGGGGGCCGACATTCTCGGGTACGCCGACGGCATCCGCTTCGTTTCTGACGACGGGTCGACGGCACTCGTCACCGTCGCCTTCGACAAGACCCGCCTCGAGCTCTCGGAGGAGTCGAAGCAGGCGGTCGTCGACTATTTCACCGAGACGCCGATCGAGGGAGTGTCGGTGGAGTTCGACACCAGCATCGCGCAGGGTGTTCCGCAGATCTTCGGCATCGGAGAGGTCGTCGGCCTTCTCATCGCCGCCATCGTGCTCATCGTCATGCTCGGTACGGCGATCGCGGCCAGCCTTCCGATCGTCACCGCCATCGTCGGCGTCGGCGTCGGCGTGCTCTCGACCCTCGCCTTCAGCGGCGTTGTGCAGATGGCCTCGGTCACCCCTGTGCTGGGCGTGATGCTGGGCCTCGCGGTCGGCATCGACTACGCGCTGTTCATCGTCAACCGGCACCGCAAGCAGCTCAAGCAGGGCGCGGAGCTGCACGAGTCGATCGGGCTGGCGAACGGCACGGCAGGCAACGCCGTGCTGTTTGCGGGCTCGACCGTGATCGTCGCGCTGCTGGCGCTCAACATCACGGGCATCCCATTCCTCGGGCTGATGGGAACGGTCGGCGCGGTGTGCGTGCTCGTGGCCGTGCTACTCGCGATCACGCTTACCCCAGCCCTTCTCGGACTTGCCGGCGCGCGGGTGCTGCGCAAGCGCGACCTCGCCGGGATCGGCCAGCCGGCGGTAGAGCGCCCAGCGCGCGCCATGTCGACCGCCCGCGCCGTCATCACCATCGTGCTCACCGTTGCCGCACTGCTGACGGTGGCGAGCCCGGCGCTCTCGATGCGCCTCGGCCTGCCCGACGGCGGCTCAGAGCCGGCAGAGTCGACCACCCATGAGGCCTATGAGATCGTCGCCGACAGGTTCGGCGAGGGCAGCAACAGCACCCTCCTGGTGACGGCAGAACTGCCTGCCGGCACCGTCGAAGACGACGTTCTGCAGCTGCAGGCCGACATCGCCGAGACGATCTCGGGTCTCGACGATGTCACCTCGGTGGCCCCCATCGCCGTCTCTGACGACCGCACCCTTGCCGCCTTCCAGGTGATCCCCTCCGAAGGGCCCAACGCCGAGTCGACCGAGGCGCTCGTGCGCGAACTGCGCGAGCTGCCGCCGATCAACGGCGACATGCCGCTTGGCGTGGCCGGCCAGGCGGCCATCAACATCGACATCTCTGAGAATCTCGCGGCCGTGCTGCCGCTCTACCTCACGGTTGTCGTAGGGCTCTCGGTGATCATCATGGTGGTGGTGTTCCGCTCTCTGCTCGTGCCGCTCATCGCGACCGGCGGGTTCATCCTGTCGCTGTTCGCGACCTTCGGCTCGATCGTCGCGGTGTTCCAGTGGGGATGGTTCGACCTCGTCACGCCGAGCCCGATCCTCAGCTTCCTTCCGGTGATCCTCACCGGCATCCTGTTCGGCCTGGCGATGGACTACCAGCTGTTCCTCGCTACCGGCATGCGCGAGGCCTTCGTGCACGGGTCGTCGGCGCGGCTGGCGGTGGCACAGGGCTTCCGCGCGGGCCGCTCGGTCGTGATCGCGGCGGGGTTGATCATGGTGGCGGTGTTCGGCGGGTTCATCTTCTCGGAGTCCACCATCATCCGCTCGATGGGCTTCGGCCTGGCGATCGGGGTGCTGCTCGATGCCTTCGTCGTGCGCATGCTGCTCATGCCGGCGCTCATGCACCTGCTCGGTCGTTCGGCCTGGTGGCTGCCGCGCTGGCTCGACCGGTTGCTGCCGAACGTTGACGTAGAGGGTGCGGCGCTTGAGCGCCGGCACCACCTGTAGCTAGCGGTTCTCGCCCTCGCCGCGGTGAATGACGATGTTCGCTCCCTCGGTCGCCGCCTGCAGGGTGCGCAGCTGCAGCAGCGCCGGGTTCTCTGCGATGAGCTTGGCGGTGTTC
>JBIIAR010000230.1:0-4275 GCA_044239765.1 Microbacteriaceae bacterium | reverse complement strand
CTCCGCCAGTGCGCGCTGCTTGGTGAGAGCGACCTGGGCGACAGCGGCGCGCACCTCCTGCGGCAGCGTCACATCCTTCAAGGCGACGGATGTGACAGTCGCGCCGACAGCGGCGAACTGCCCGGCCAGCTCGGCCTCAACCCCGTCGAGCAGGGTCGTGCGTGCCCCGGCGATGGAGGCGAGCTCTGTCTCGGCGACGCGGTCGCGCAGCGCAACCTGCAGCGCAGAGTAGATGACCTCGACCGGCGAGGCGCTCGCGCTCACCCACGCGGTCGCGTCGACGACGGTGATGGTGGCGACGACCGAGAGCCGCACCTGCACGCCGTCGGCGGTCAGCACCTCCTGCGTCGGAATGGTGAGAATCTGGGGGCGCAGGTCGATCACGTGCCACTCGCTGCGACCGCGGCGACGGTGGCGTCCCGGGCCCTGCTCGCCGTCGAGTCGACCGTCGGCGAAGACGACCGCGCGCGACCAGGCCGGCACGGTCACGTGGTACCCGGTGGTGATGGGGCCGCTGGTGACGAAGGCGAAGCTCATGAAAATCTCTCCTGGTAACGCATGCACCCGCGCGACGTCCGCCATGCGGCGGGCCTCCCGAAGAGGCGCAGAGCCGAATGGCATGTCCCTTGCGGGGTGCCGCGCGGGCACATGCCGCGGATTCGAACCGCATATGCCACATGGTGGATCGAGTTACCGACCCGGATTCACGGCCACGGAACCTCGCGGCAATCGCCGCTAAGCCGAGTCCGACCGTGCAGGGCAAGCGTAGGCTGAGACGCGTGTACAGCACAAAGGAGGTTGCCGGCGGTTCTCTCGCCGGCATCAGGTAGCCGCGCTCCCGCGCATCCACTCGGATCGCGCGTCGATTTCGCGTACCCATTTTTTCTGAGAGAAGAGCTCCATGCTTGCTGTAACTGGATCCACCATCCGCGCCTCCTTCGCCAACGCGTCGAAGAAGGAGGCCAGCGATATGTCGCTGCCTGAGAACTTCGACTCGATCGACTTCGAGCGGCTCGACTACTTCGGCTGGCGTGATCGCAAGATCGCCCGCCGCGCCTATATCGCGGTTCCGACAGACGACGGCCTGGTCTGCGTCATGCTCAAGCAGGCCGAGGCGAGCCCCCGGTCGCGAGCCCAGTGCTCATGGTGCCAAGACGTCACGCTGCCCAATGACGTCGCGCTGTTCACCGCTCGCAAGGCAGGAGCGGCGGGACGCAACGGCAACGTCATCGGCACGCTCATCTGTGCCAACTTCGAGTGCTCGAGCAACGTGCGCAAACTGCCGCCGGTCGCCTACCTCGGGTTCGATGTCGAGGCGGCGCGGGTCGACCGCATCCTCACGCTGCAGATCAGGGCGACGGACTTCGTGGCCGGCGTCTAGTAGTCGAGGTCGTCGTGAGGCATCGCCACGATGACCAGGGGCGCGCTGCCGACGTTGACCCGGGGCCATCGCTGCTCGTAGGCCTGTAAGGCGCGGGAGTAGCCGGGGTCGCCCGTGTGCACGACGCGCGCGCGCCCCTGAAGCCAGTGTCCGCGCACCAGCATCTCGACCACGGCTGGCTCTTCGAGGTTGTGCCACCAGCGCTTGGTATCCGGGCGGGCAGGCAGCACGATGATGCTCGCGCCCTCTCTGGCGTACTGCACCGGAAAGGTGAGCTGGCGGCCGGTGAGCCGCCCGGTCACTCGCAGCGCGCCGAGCGCGCGGTCGAGCAGCCCGTGCGCGGGCGACTCGAGCAGCGCGAGCACCGCGGCATTGACGACCGAGGCCCCACGCAGCCAGGGCAGCAGCAGTCCGCTGACAAGGCCGAGCACGGCGCCCGCCAGTAGGCCTGTGGCGGTGCCGAGAGGGATGACCGCGAGGGCCGGCCACGACGCGTCGGGCAGGGTCGCCCCCGCGAAGATCACGACCATGGCGGGTGGCCAGGCGAGGGCGCTGATCGCCACCCAGCGCCAGGGATGGATGACGCGACCGCCGAACCCGCCGGCCTGCGCGAGTCCGAGCGCGGCCCCCATGGCCGCACCGAGGCCGAGCGCCCCGGCGAGCGCGACTGCCAGGGCAGGGGCGTCGCCACCGTCGGGGGCAATTGCCGCCGGGGCGGAGGCGAGGGCCCAGCCGATACCCGCGACGATCGTCGTCGAGAGAGTCCATCGCGTGCGGGAGAAGCGGGGCACCCAGCGGGCCAGCTGCCGGGCCTGCAGCGCGCCGAGCGCTCCGCCCTCGATCAGTCCGCCGACCACCATCACGGCGAGGGTGGCGACGACCGCCCCTGCTGTTGCCCGAGCAAAGAGGGCGGTCGTCACCTGGGCTGCTGATGCCGCTGCGGTCATGCCGATACCCTCGGCAATGGCGCAGGCGAGGATCCATCGAGCGAGGGACGCGCTCGCCGGCTGTTCAGTGCCCATGAACACATGCTCGCCGTCGCGTGCCGCGAGCGTCAGGGCCCAAGGTCCTACGTCGCACCGCGGCCCCCGCCGGGCCGCGGTGCACCCCACGGTTCGGGGGCAAAGCCGACCGGGCTCATGCCGCTCAGCCACTGGCGATGCACTGCCCCTGCGGCCGCGCGCAGGGTGCGGTAGTAGCCGATGAGCTGGCGGTCGTCGGCCTTCTCAGCCCAGGTCACCGCTCGATAGCCACGCTCGCCGCCGATCTCAAGCAGCCTGATGATGCCGTACCGCCGATCGAGATCGCCCGTCATCACCCACTCGCCGGGTGCGACCTCGACGGCTGCGAGCACCGGGTGCCAGTCCTGCAGGTAGCTGCGCTTGGCCCGTGTGACCGCGTCGAACGCGTCCTGCTGACTGTGGTGCATAGCCGCCTCTCGTCTGAGCCGGCCACGAATGCCAGCCTATGGACCGACGCCGACAACCGTTAGGCTCGCCAACGAAAGCGAGGCACAACGATGAGCAACGAGAGTTTCGATCCGCGGTTTGACCCGGCCTTTCAGCCCGGGTTCGAGGGCAAGGCCCCGAAGGTGAAGAAGCCGCGCAGCAGCAACCCCGCGAAGGCTGCACTCGAGGCCGCCCGCGAGGAGGCGGTCATCGCTCCCGAGGCCGTGTCTGAGACCGCACCGCGGGCCAAGGCCAACCCCTTTCTCGTAGCCCTGACGGCGATCAGCGTGGCTCTCATCGCGGGTGGATTGGCCACCTCGCAGTGGATCCGATCCCTGTTTCTCGAAGACGACATCCGTCTCGATCTGGACTTCTTCAGCCTCGACACCCTGAAGATCGCGGCGCCCCTTGCCGTCGCGCTCGGCATCGCGATCGGGGCCGGCGTGCTCTTCGTCTACGCGATTCGCTGGAACAAGAACGACCAGCAGTAAATTCTTCACCCGCCTGTCAACCGGCGAGGCATGCTCATGCGTCGTCGTGGTGTGGGCGCAGATACGGCGGTGAAGGTCCAGCTGGACCTTGAGCACTTCGTCGCGCACGAGTACCCCAAAGTGGTCGCGGCGGTCGGCCTCATCACGGGCGACAGGCAGGGCGCGGCCGATGCCGTGCAAGACGCCCTTCTCGGCTTCATCTCGAGCCCGCCGAAGCAGCCGGTGAAGAACGTTGCCGCGTGGATCACCGTTGTCGCGAGCAATCGCGTGCGCGACGCCTACCGCAGGCAGGGGGCCGAGCAGCGGGCTCTTGCCAAGCTCGGCCACGTCGAGGAGGGGGTCGCTGATGCCCTCGAGGTGCTCGACATCGACGTGAAGAACGCGCTGATGCAGCTGCCGACGCAGCAGCGGCAGGTGGCGGCCCTGCACTACCTGCTCGACCAGTCGGTCGAGACGATCGCCGAAGGACTTGGTGTCAGTGAGGGCACCGTGAAGACCCAGCTGCACCGGGCGCGCAAAGCGCTTGCTGCACGACTGAGGAAGGAGGATCACCATGTCTGAGATTGATGACGTGCTGCGGCAGTCGTTCGCACGTATCGCAGAACCGGGTGACCCCGCCGGTGTTGCCGATGCCCTGCGCGCGCGCATGGCCGCCGGCGACACCGGCACTCCTGCCGCAACCTCGGGGTTCCGTTCCACCGCCGACCGCGTGCTCCCCTGGCTGTTCGGGGGGTCCCTGCTCGCGATCGCCGTCGTCGTTGCTGCGCTCACCGGCCTCGCCGGCGGCGCCTCGGTGCCGTCGACACGGGTTGCCGACGTGACCGAGACGTCTGCCGCCACTCCGCAAGAGAGCGCTACTCCGAGTGCGAGCCCGACTCCGACTCCAACGGTGACGGACTCGCCGACGCCGACCGCAGCGCCCATCGAGCCGCCACCCTCCGCCCCGCTGCCTTCC
>JBIIAR010000116.1:0-7133 GCA_044239765.1 Microbacteriaceae bacterium | reverse complement strand
TACACGATCACCGCGTTTCGCCAGCTCGCGCTCAACTCCAACGCCTCGGTCGAGAAGGGCCAGCGTGTTCTCGTGACCGGTCGCCTGAAGATTCGCGACTGGGAGAACGGCGAGCGCACCGGCACCACCGTTGAGATCGAGGCAGAGGCCATCGGCCACGATCTCGC
The DNA here is from genome assembly GCA_044239765.1 of Microbacteriaceae bacterium. GTDB lineage: Bacteria > Actinomycetota > Actinomycetes > Actinomycetales > Microbacteriaceae > Conyzicola. Next base: position 6,966 of record JBIIAR010000116.1, on the reverse strand, counting down.
CTGGGGAACGGCCGCCTTCACCCGCAGCGTCTCCACCGCGACGGCAACGCCCGCCGAGCCCGCTGCCGATGAGTTCCCCGCCGAGATCCTCGTCGATGCGCCCGTCGACGAGGATGCAGCCGCGGTTCCGGTTCCGTTCTAAACTCGCAGCATGGTCAGGCGCGTGGTTCTCGTTGCAGCGCTCGCGCTGACCCTTGCTGGCTGTGCACCGGAGACCCCGACGCCCATGCCCCTGCCGACAACCTCGCCGTCTCCAAGCGCCTCGGCCACCGCAGAGGCTCCCGACTTCTCTGCCGCTGGCCAGAAGGCGCTGTTCGACGAGACGAACAACGCGACAATCGCAGCGGCTGCTGGCGCAAGCCCCGGTGGGCGCGCCTTAATCGATGCGCTCGTGGCCGCGGGCTTCGACAAGGCGGCGATGCAGCTGACGCCCGATAAGACGGCGATTAATCTCGACGCCGACAACATCCAGTTCTCTGTTCTGATCGGTGCGGACTGCCTGGTCGGCCAGTACGGCAACGTCGGCTACCAGAGCGCCGTGCTGCCGGTGCTCTCGACAGGCAAGTGCATGGTAGGCAACACTCGACCTATCGACTGGTAGCCGGGCGCCCAGCCGGGCTTCCGTAGAATAGGCGCATGGCCGAATTCATTTACTCCATGGTGCGCGCCCGCAAGGCGGTCGGCGACAAGCTCATTCTCGATGACGTCACCATGTCATTCTTTCCGGGCGCCAAGATCGGCGTCGTCGGCCCGAACGGTGCGGGCAAGTCCACGATCCTCAAGATCATGGCCGGTCTCGACACCCCCAGCAACGGCGAGGCGCGGCTGAGCCCGGGCTACTCTGTCGGAATCCTCATGCAGGAGCCGGAGCTCGACGAGTCGAAGACCGTGCTCGAGAACGTGCAGGACGGCGTTCGCGAGATCAAGGACAAGGTCGACCGTCACTCGGCGATCGGCATGGAGATGGCCGAGCCCGACGCTGACTTCGACGCGCTGCTCGCCGAGATGGGCGTGCTGCAGGAGGAGATCGACGCGGCTGACGCGTGGGACCTCGACTCCCAGCTCGAGCAGGCCATGGATGCACTGCGCACCCCGCCGGGCGACTACAGCGTCAAGAACCTCTCGGGTGGAGAGAAGCGCCGCGTGGCGCTGACCAAGCTGCTGCTGCAGAAGCCCGACCTGCTGCTGCTCGATGAGCCCACCAACCACCTTGACGCCGAGAGTGTTCTCTGGCTAGAGCAGCACCTCTCGAAGTACCCCGGAGCCGTGCTCGCCGTCACCCACGATCGGTACTTTCTCGACCACGTCGCCGAGTGGATCGCCGAGGTCGATCGCGGTCACCTCTACCCCTACGAGGGCAACTACTCGACCTACCTTGAGAAGAAGGCCCAGCGCCTCGAGGTGCAGGGCAAGAAGGACGCGAAGCTCGCCAAGCGCCTCACGAGCGAGCTCGAGTGGGTGCGCTCGAACGCCAAGGGCCGCCAGGTCAAGTCGAAGGCGCGCCTCGCTCGCTACGAGGAGATGGTGAACGAGGCAGAGAAGACCCGCGTTCTCGACTTCGAGGAGCTCGTCATCCCCGTCGGCCCGCGCCTTGGTGCGCAGGTGCTCGAGGCCAAGAACCTGAAGAAGGGTTTCGGCGAGCGCGTGCTCATCGACAACCTGTCGTTCATGCTGCCCCGCAACGGCATCGTCGGCATCATCGGCCCCAACGGTGTCGGCAAGACCACGCTGTTCAAGACGATCACCGGCATCGAGCCGATGGACTCCGGTGAGCTCAAGATCGGCGACACCGTCGACATCTCGTACGTCGATCAGGACCGCGGCGGCATCGACCCGGCGAAGACGCTGTGGGAGGTCGTCTCTGACGGTCAGGACTACATTCAGGTCGGCAAGACCGAGATTCCGTCGCGTGGCTACGTCAGCCAGTTCGGCTTCAAGGGACCGGACCAGCAGAAGAAGGCCGGCGTGCTCTCCGGTGGAGAGCGCAACCGCCTCAACCTCGCGCTCACCCTCAAGCAGGGTGGCAACCTCCTCCTGCTCGATGAGCCGACCAACGACCTCGACGTCGAAACCCTCAGCTCGCTCGAGAACGCGCTGCTCGAGTTTCGCGGCTGTGCGGTGGTCATCACCCACGATCGGTGGTTCCTCGACCGCATCGCGACGCACATCCTCGCCTACGAGGGCACCGAGGACGACCCGTCGAACTGGTACTGGTTCGAGGGCAACTTCGAGTCGTACGAAGAGAACAAGATCGAGCGCCTCGGCCCGGACGCGGCGAAGCCGCACCGCTCGGCGTACCGCAAGCTGACGCGCGACTGAGCGAATCGAGCCTGTCGAGATCTCGGCATGCTCGGTCTCGCGCGGCCGGCGTGCGCTTCGTGATGGGTCCTGGCGGCCAAACCGTCCGCTTCTCCTCACGAAGCCACGGAGCTGTCGCTGAAACGGAAGAATGAATACATGACCCGCATCCACGTTCCGATCCCGCTGCGGTGGAGCGACTTCGACGCGTATGCGCACGTCAACAACGCCGAGATGCTTCGCCTGCTCGAGGAGGCCCGCATCCAGGCCTTCTGGCGGCCGGACGAGGGTTTCGAGGGAGCGCCGACCGCCGTCATCGACGCGCGCCCCGGTGCGGAGATGATCAGCCTGATCGCGCGCCAGGAGGTCGAGTACGTCGCTCCGATCCCGTACATGCGAGCGCCGATCGACATCGAGATGTGGGTGGGCCGCATCGGCGGCGCCAGCCTCGAGATCTGCTACGAGCTGTACTCCCCAGAGGGCGTCACGCCGCGGGTACTGTTCACCCGTGCGGCGACCACGCTGGTCATGGTGACCGCGGCGACCGGCCGCCCACAGCGCATTCCGGGTGAGCTGCGTAGCGTGTGGGAACCCTACGTCGAGGAGCCGGTCAGCTTCACGAAGCGCGCCTGAGCCTATTGAGGTAGTGGCGCGACGGCGCGGCCAGAACCTGTGCGGGCAGGATCCTCACGAGAACGCGGATGACGGCCCAGGCCGCTGAGGCGCGGCGGGCGCGGTGGCGGCTCCACCGCATCCCGAAGGCCTCGCGCAGTGGCGCATCAAGCAGGTCAGCGGTCAGGAGACCCACGAGGGGCAGGGCGGCGCGCAGCCACCACGGCGCCGTGACCGGGTGGAAGAGATCGTGGGCGACCTGCCGGGCGTCGGGGCCGACCTCGAGGGCATTCACCGCGTCCGTCCAGTAGTGATCGAAGAGGTCGGGGGTGGCTGGCCAGCGGTCGAGCGCAACCTCGAGAACGGTTCCCAGTCGGGCATACGCCGCGAGAACGGCGTGCGCGTCGGCAGTCGACAGCGGGCCATGCACCCGCTGGTAGACCCGAACCGCGGTCTGGTAGAGGGTGGCTGCAACCCACAGCTGGCGGTCGGGCTCGCGAGCCTGCGGAATGCGCGCGTGGGCGCGGCGGGTGTGCTTCGCGACGAGGGCCGCCTCGGCGTCGGTGCCGAGCATGACCCCGTAGACGAAGGTGAGGGTGTTGTTGAGCCGGTCGAGCGGTCGGAGTGCGAAGTTGCTGTGCTCGGCGACCGCGGCACCGACCACGGGATCGGCGACCTGCAAGAGGATCGCCCGCATGCCGCCGAGAAGCAGGGTGCCCTCCCGGCTGAAGCGGTCGACGACGTCAGAGCGCACGGTGGCCGCGCACGCTCGGGACCGGCCAGCGCTTCGGGTAGTCGCCACCCGCCTCGAACTCATAGAGGTTGAGCATGAGCTGCATCGGGTAGGCGGGTGACTGCCTGGTCGAGAACACCAGCTCGTCGTCGACAAAGAAGCGCACCCCGCCCGGCAGCCACTCCGCCGAGTAGGTGTGCTGCTCGAAGGTGTCTCCCTCACATTGCACCCGAGAGAAGTCGTCGCTCAGCGCGGGGTCGTTGAACGGGTGCACCCCCATGCCGACGAGCCCGGGCTCGCGACCGAAGATCTCGAAGACGCAGAGCTCACCGCTCTCGGTCGGCTCGTTCTCGAATCCGACCAGCCACAGCGCGACCATGCACCGTGGGTCAGCGACAGCGGCGATTGTCGCCTCGATGAGTCCGTACTGCGGGGTGTAGAGACGTTTCTCCGGCTGCTGCTCGTGCACGACAAGATCCGGACGAAACGGATGCTGCCCCGACCGGCTACCCACCGGACCCGAACGCACCCCGGTCTGCAGGTTCGAGACGCGAAGCTGCCCGTCGTACTCGGGCGACCACGGCTCCTGATCCTCGTCGATGCGCAGCACGAGCGGGTCGAACGAGACGCGCGCCGCGGAGGCCTCGCGGCTGCTCCACTGCGGAAGGTAGAAGGGCAGCCAGTTCTGCTCAAGTGACCCGTCGAACTCGAGCTCGTAGCGTGACCGGTCGAGGCGGGTCACGGGTTCGGCACCCGCACCATGCCCTCCTGGGCAACACTCGCCAGCAGCACGCCGTCGCGGCTGAAGATGCGGCCGAGTGAGAGTCCGCGGCCGCCGATGGCGTTGGGGGACTCCTGCACGTAGAGCATCCACTCGTCGACCCGTCCGAAGCGGTGCCACCACATGGCGTGGTCGAGCGAGGCGGCCTTGAGGCCACGGGTGCCCCACGAGACGCCGTGCGCCCGCAAGATCGGCTCGAGGATTGTGTAGTCGCTCGCGTAGGCCAAAGCCGCGCGATGCAGGTTGGGGTCGTCGGGCAGCGTGCCGAGCGCCTTCACCCAGATGGCCTGGTGCGGCACGTGGTCGCCCTCGACCGAGAAGTAGATGGGGGAGGGGATGTGCCGAAGGTCGAAGGCGCGCTGCGTTGCCCAGAAGTTGGCAACCGGGTGGTCGATGCCGCTGAGCGACTCAGCGGCGCTCGGCAGGTCCTCCGGTTGCGGCAGGCCCGTCGGCATCTCCGCCTGGTGCTCGAGGCCGTCGTCACTGTCTTGAAAGGAGGCGATCATTGAGAGAATGGGCACACCGCCCTGATACGCCTGCGTGCGACGGGTCGAGAACGACCGCCCGTCGTGGATGCGGTCGACCGAGAAGGTGATCGGCAGCTCGACGTTGCCCGGCCGCAGAAAGTAGCCGTGCATCGAGTGCACCGATCTGTCCTCGTCGATGGTGCGCTGCGCCGCCACCAGGGACTGCGCCAGCACCTGGCCGCCGAATATGCGGCCGAGCGGCATCCACTGGCTGGGCCCGGTGAAGATGTCTTCACTGGCGCGGGCGCCGGTGTCGGTGAGGTCGAGCGCAGCGAGCAGGCCAGCGAGAGGGTCACCCATGCCCTGTAGTTTAGATCGGGATGAGCACTTTCACCCTTCTCGACTCCCTCACCCTCGGGGACCTGCGCACCTACCTCAGCCGCGCCGGTCGCGTCGAAGACGGCTCGGTGCGCCTCATCGCCGGCGGTGGGGTGCTCGCGGCCTACTCTGCGGTGCTCTACCCGGCGGGCCTGCTCGACGAGAGTCCAACCGTTCTCGGCCTGCGCACCTTCGCGCTGCCCCAGCTCGAGGAGTTCGACGTGGTCGTTCCCCTCGGTTCACTGCTCGTTCGCATCGACCGCGCGGATGCCGAATCCACCCCCGGCGAGCCCGTGACGGTCAGCCTGCCGATGCAGGTCAACTCCGTCACCTGGGCTGCCATCTCACCTCCCCGCGGAGGGTGGGTCGCCCTCGACGCGATCCAGTCCTCGCAGCTGCAGGCCGTGGCCCGCGAGGGCATTCACGAGGTGGCCGAGGCGATTCCGGATGGCACCGGCGAGCAGATCGTGCACCGCGTGCGCAGCGAGGTCTGGGGGCGCCCCATTCGCGGTGCAGAGCACCTGCCGACGGGTGCGGGCTTCGCCGCTCTCACCCTCGGCTTTCTCGGCGAGGAGGAGGAATCCGTGCCCGTCTACGAGACCGGCCCGTGGACCCGCCTCTCAACGAAGCGCGGCCACGTGCTCGTCAAGCGTCGGGCGTGGACGCTGAGCCGCTGACCCGCGGCCGGTAGGCCTCGAGAATCAGCAGCGTGGCGAGCACGAGGAAGCCGACGCACAGCAGACCCGTGCCGACTCCGACGATGTCGTAGGGCTCGCCGTTGCTGGAGCCGTCTCCGTTGTCGGTCCACTTCACCCCGGTCACCGTGGTGATGAAGCTGATTCCGGTGATGATCAGCACGAGGGCGAGAGCCCACACGGCAATGGTCGCGACTAGCTGGCGTGGAGTCATTGCGGCAGCGTAGCAGCGCCGAAACATGGGGCGCGTAGAGTCGCCGCGTGATTCCGTTGCTGATCGACACCGATACCGCCGCTGACGACTGCTTCGCCCTGCTCGTCGGGCTGCTCGACCCGCGTGCCGACCTGCGCGCGGTGACGATAGTCGGCGGCAACGTCGGCTTCGACCAGCAGGTGCACAACGCCCTGCTGACCATGGCCCTCGCCGGGCGCAGCGTGCCCGTGCACCTGGGGGCCCGTGATCCGCTGGAGCGCGAGTGGGTCAGCGCGGAGGACGTGCACGGCGACGGCGTGGGTGGCCAGGTCTATGACGGTGCGCTGACGACCGAGGCGGAGCGCGCGGTCGACGCCCTCATCCGTATCGCCGCCGAGAGCCCGGGAACGCTGCGCGTCGTCTGCATCGGCCCGCTCACCAACATCGCGCTCGCCGTGCAGAAAGACCCGGCCTTCGTGAAGAACGTGGCCGGCCTGTGGATCATGGGCGGCTCGATCAACGCGCGCGGCAACATCACCCCCGCCGCTGAGTACAACATCTATGTCGACCCCGAGGCAGCGGCCATCGTCTTCGAGGCAGGCTTCGCCGACGTGACCGTCATCAGCTGGGACCCCCTGACCATTCGCGACACGGTGGTCACCCAGCCGCGCCTCGACCGCATCGCCGCACTCGACACCCCGCTGTCGCGCTTCTTCGTGCGCGCGAACGCGGCGACCTTCGCCTTCGACCTCGAGAACGGACTGGGCGGATCGACCCACCCCGACTCCCTTACGGCCCTGCTGGCCATC
>JBIIAR010000115.1:0-7141 GCA_044239765.1 Microbacteriaceae bacterium | reverse complement strand
TCTACGACCCGACCGCCGGGGTTATTCGGCTGGGTGGGGTCGACATCCGTGCTCTGGATCGTGAGCAGCTGCGCGCGCAGATCGGCTACGTCGAGCAGGATGCCCCGGTGCTCGCCGGCACGATTCGGCAGAACCTGCAGCTCGGCTCCCCCGACGCCACCGAGCTGGAGTGCATCGCCGTCATCGACGCGGTGAACCTGCGCGAGGTGCTCGACCGCAATGAGCTTGGACTCGACGCCCAGGTCGGCGAGGACGGCGTCATGCTCTCGGGCGGCGAGCGCCAGCGCCTTGCCATCGCCCGCGCACTGCTCGCGGCCCCGCCGATTCTGCTGCTCGACGAGTCCACCTCGTCGCTCGACGGGCTCAACGAGCAGATGCTGCGCGAGGCGATCGACGCGGTCGCACAGGATCGCACCCTCATCGTCATCGCGCACCGGCTCTCGACCGTCGTCGACAGCGACCAGATCGTCGTGCTCGAGCACGGCAAGGTCGTCGGGGTCGGCACGCACTCCGAGCTCGTGAAGACGACCCCGCTGTACAAGGAGCTCGCGAAGCACCAGCTTCTCGTCTAGCCCCCCGTGTCGTAAAACAGGAACTTCTGTGACTAACGGCCCGCAATAGCCAGGATTCTGGCCACGACATGCACTCGCGTCACAGGTGTTCCTGTTTTACGCGAGGGCGTACATCGCCACCGCCGCCGCAGCCGCCACGTTGAGCGAGTCGATGCCGTGGCGCATGGGCACCTGCACGACGGTGTCGGCCGCCGCGAGCGCCTCCGGTGTGAGGCCGTCGCCCTCGGTGCCGAGCACGAGGGCGACCCGCTCGGGAGCTGTGGCGGCGAAGGAGCGGAGGTCGACCGCGTCCTCGGTGAGTGCGAGCGCTGCCACGTGGAAGCGGGCCTCGACAAGCTCGGACCGCAGGGCGGGCCATTCGGCGGTGCGCGTCCACGGCACCTGCAGCACGGTTCCCATCGAGACGCGGATGGCGCGGCGGTAGAAGGGGTCGCTGCAGCGCGGCGTGACCAGCACGGCATCCGCGCCGATGGCGGCGACCGAGCGGAAGATCGCGCCGACATTGGTCGGATCGACGACGTTCTCGAGGATCACCACCCGCTTCGACGCGGCCAGCAGCGACGACACCGACGGCAGCGCGGGCCGGTGCATCGAGGCGATGAGCCCGCGGTGAAGCAGGTAGCCGGTGAGCTGCTCGAGCAGCTCGGGCGGCCCGGCGAAGACGGGAACGTCGAAGTCGGCAACCGCGAGCAGAGCTTCGTCGACCGACGAGCCGAGCGCGAGGATCGAGCGCGGCACGTGCCCGGCCCGCAGCGCCCGCTGCAGCACGAGCAGGCTCTCGGCGAGGTAGAGGCCGTGCTCGCCGCCGGACTTCTTCAGCGCGACGTCGGTGAGGTGCGCATAGTCGGCAAGACGAGGGTCGGCGAGATCGCTGATCGAGACGAGGTGGGCCACTATTCGAGGGTCCGCACGACCTCGACGAGCACGAGCTCGCGCACCCGATCGTCGATCGCGTGCACGGCCTCACCGTAGAGCGTGCCGCCCTCACCGCTCGCCGCGTAGTAGTCGAGCACCGTGTACGGCTCCGTGTCCCACTCGAAGCGCGGCGACGGAATCGCCACGTACGGGCTGTCGTCGAAGGGGTTGGCGCCGCCATCGGCAAGCACCACAATCGCGCGCACCGTGATGTCGCTGCCTGTCTCGGCGTACGACGACGTGCTCACGATCGCGTCGTCGGCGAAGGGAATGCTGGTCAGCGATCGCAGCTCATCGAGGGTGAGGTCGTTGCAGATCGCGTCTCCCGCGCACACGACACTGCCCGGCCCCATCGGAGCAGGACTGACGGATGCGACGCCCGCCACGATCACACTGGCCGCGATGCCGAGAAGCAGGCCCCCACCCACGAGCGCCCCGATCACCGGCAGCAGCCGCGGGTTGGACGTGCGCGACGGCTGCACGTCCTCCTCGATGTCGAAGATGGCGAGATCGTCGGTCATGGTTCGAGGGTACCTCGCGGCATGGCTCGCAATTCTCCACAGATGCTGCGCATGGGCGCTCCCGCTCCCCTCGTTCGGCATACGGTGACCCGCATGCTCGGCCTCTTGGATGACGATGAGCCACCGCCCGTGATCGGGCTCTGCGGTGTGCTGGCGCTGATCGCCGCGACCGCTACCGCCATCGCAGAAGCCCGGTTCGTCTTCGAGACGTCCGCTCTCGACTCGGTCTCCTACGGCTGGAGCATGGTCTCTGCGCCGCTCGTGCTCGGCCCGCCACTCGCCGGCACGGCGCTTCTCTGCGCGGCGGCAGTGTGCTTTCAGCAGGCCCGCTGGGCGCTGATCAGTGGCGCCATCGTGCTTGCTGGCGTCGCCATTCCGTCGGTGGTGCTGCTGTTCGTCAGACTGTGAACGGATCCGGCGTCAGCACGTACTTCGTCTCGAGGTACTCGTGGATGCCCTCGAGGCCACCCTCGCGGCCAATGCCGGACTGCTTGACGCCGCCGAAGGGCGCCGCGGCGTTGGACACCACACCGACGTTGAGGCCCATCATTCCGGTCTGCAGCGACTCGACGAGGCGCTGCCCGCGGGCGAGGTCGCGGGTGAAGACGTAGCCGACTAGGCCGTACTCGGTGTCGTTGGCCTTGGCCACCGCATCCGCCTCGTCGGTGAACGGAACGATGGTGACGACCGGTCCGAAGATCTCTTCCCTGAGGATGTCGCTGCCGGCCACCACGTTGGTCAGCACGGTCGGCTCGTAGAAGCTTCCCTCGCCGGCAACCCGGCTGCCACCGGTGAGCAGGGTGGCGCCGCGGCCGATCGCCTGCTGCACGAGGGCGTCGGCCTTGTCGACCGCCCCGTCGTTGATGAGCGGGCCGATGGCGACGCCGTCTTCGGTGCCGCGGCCGATCTTGAGTTGCTTGACACGCGCGGTGAGCTTTGTGGCGAACTCCTCAGCCACCGCAGAGTGCACGATGAACCGGTTCGCCGCCGTGCAGGCCTGCCCGATATTGCGGAACTTGGCGAGCATGGCGCCATCGACCGCCTTGTCGAGGTCGGCGTCCTCGAAGACGACGAAGGGGGCGTTGCCGCCGAGCTCCATCGACGTGCGCAGCACGTTGTCGGCCGCCTGCTTGAGCAGGGTCTGACCGACGGGGGTGGAGCCGGTGAAGCTGAGCTTGCGCAGGCGCGGGTCGGCGATGATCGGGCCGCTGACCTCTTTCGAGGTGGAGGTCGTGATGACGTTGAGCACGCCCTTCGGCAGTCCCGCCTCCTCCAGCAGCTTGGCGAAGTACAGGGTGGTCAGCGGGGTAAGCTCCGCCGGCTTGATGATCGCAGTGCAGCCGGCCGCGAGCGCCGGTGCGATCTTGCGGGTCGCCATGGCGAGCGGAAAGTTCCACGGCGTGATGAGAAACGACGGCCCGACCGGCAGATGGGTGACGATCATGCGACCGGTGCCCTCGGGGTTAGAGCCGTAGCGACCGCTGATGCGCACCGCCTCCTCGCTGAACCAGCGCAGGAACTCGCCCCCATAGGTGACCTCCCCGCGGGCCTCGGCGAGCGGCTTGCCCATCTCAAGCGTCATCAGCAGCGCGAACTCGTCGGCCCGGGTCTGCAGCAGGTCGAAGGCGCGGCGCAGAATCTCGCCGCGAACCCGCGGCGCGGTTGCGGCCCAGCTGGCCTGGGTGTCGGCGGCGGAGTCCATGGCCCTGGCGGCATCCTCGACGGATGCGTCGGCGATGCTGAGAAGCACCCGCCCGGTCGCGGGATCGTGCACGTCAATCGCGCGGCCAGAGGTCGAGTCGACCCACTCGCCCCCGATGAACAGCTGGGTGGGAACCTTCGCGAGCAGCTCGGCCTCGGTGATCATCGAACAACCTCCACGTTCTGTGCGGCAAGCTCAGTCAGCGCTGACTGAGACGTCTCTGGCGCGACCCCAGCGGTGAGCTCCGCGAGCACCCGCGTGGTCAGACCTGCGTGCGCGGCGTCGAGGGCGGAGGCACGCACGCAGTAGTCGGTCGCGATGCCGACGACGTCCACGGCATCGATGCCCAGCTCGACGAGCGCCTCGGGCACGGTGGAGCCGTCATCGGTGGTGCCTTCGAAGATCGAGTATGCGGGCTTGCCCTGGCCCTTGCGCACGTGCACGTCGATCGCCGACACGTCGAGCGCGGGGTGGTACTCAGCGCCCACAGTGCCACTGACGCAGTGCGCCGGCCAGGTGTCGATGAAATCGGGGGACGCACTGAAGTGCCCGCCGTTGTCGTTGTCGCCGTCGTGCCAGTCGCGCGACGCGAAGACGTGGGCGTACTCACCCGGATGCGCGGCAAGGTACTCGCTGATTCCCGCGGCCACCGCGGCGCCGCCCTCAACCCCGAGCGCACCACCCTCGGTGAAGTCGTTCTGCACGTCGATGATGAAGAGTGCCTTGCCCATGAGACGAGTCTAGGGAGCAGAGCGATCAGTTGTTGGAGAGGTTGTCCCCGCAGCTGTAGACCCCGGTCGCGAGCAGGTCGAGCGCCGCGTTCGCGGTGCTCTTGATGCCTGCGCCGTTGCCGTAGAAGGCGAAGGCGAGCTGTGATCCGTCGGCGGCGTTGATGATGCCCGCCATGCTGTACTCGGTCGCGAGAAAGCCGGTCTTCGCGATCACCGCGTTCTTCGCTGCCGCCGCGTCGCCGGTGAAGCGCCCGGCAAGCGAGCCGCTCTTGCCCGACACCGCGAGCGAGTCGTAGATGATGTTGAGGTTCGCGGCGCCCTGCATGACCTTGATCATGAACTTTGCCATGAAGGCGGGCGGCACCGAGTTGGCTGTGCTGAGCCCGGAGCCGTCGCGGATGGTCAGACCGGTGGTCGGCACCTCGTACACCGCGATCGCGCTGGTGATGGCCTGGTTGATCGACGAGGCGGATCCGCCGAAGCTCATCTGCTTCGAGATCACGCGTGCGAGCGTCTCGGCGAGCGTTCCGTCGCTGTTGACGAGCATCTGGTTGATGAGCACGCCGACCGGCTGCGACTTGACCTCGCCGAGCAGCGGCTTCGTGGTCACCGCGGCGCCGAGGCTGAAGGTGACGTCGTCAGCGACATCCGCCCCCGCCTCTTCGAGGGCTTCGACGAACCACTCGCCGGCCCGCGTGACCGGGTCGGTGCTGCGTGCGCTCTTCAGCGCTGTCGGGTCGTCGCGGTCACCGTCGACCTGCAGTGCGGTGACCTCGGAGAGGTAGCCGCCGGTCTGCTCGGAGCGCGGCCACGTGGCGTCCCACTTGTCACCGGTGCTCCACATCGTGGTGTCGAGCACGATGGTGGTGATCTCGCCGGAATAGGCGTCGGCGACAGCGTTGGCCAGGGTCTCGAGCTTCGGCGCGCCACCGTAGACGCTCTCCTGCCCAGAGGGGAGCCGGCTGATCGTGGGGTCGCCACCACCGACAAGGGCGATCGTGCCCGGTGAGCTGCCCTCGAACACACGCGTCGAGAGCGTGTAGTCCGGGCCGAGGATGTTGAGCGCCGCTGCGGCGGTCAGCACCTTGAGCACGCTGGCCTGCGAGACACCGGTCGAGGCCCCGCGGTCGAAGAGCAGCTCGCCGGTGCCGGCGTTGACGACCGCGCCGCTGAACGCCATCAGGCGAGGATCAGCGGCGAGCGCCGCAACAGAGCAGGTGCGCAGGCGGCTGGCCGCCGGCATCTGCGCCGGAACGGGACGTGCCGCGTCTGTGCTGGATGACGGTCCGATGCCTGCGGGGCCGGCGCCGCTGCCGACGGCCGCGCCCGCGAAGACCGCCCCCGTCGCGAGCAGCAGAAAAGCGACGCCGAGCGCCGCCGCGAGCCAGGCGCGCGGGTGCTTGGCGAAGAGACCGGTGCGGGTGCTGCCGTCAGAGGGAGTCGCCGCCGGCGTTGCCTTCTTCGCCTTCGAAGCCGGCTTGGCGTTGCGGCTCTCGCGGCGCGACTGCGGGACTCCTGGCTGGCTCACTCGTCAATACTAGGCGGGCGGGCGACCAGCTGCCTCAGCGGGCGAGTGCCCGGCGGAACGCCTCAGCGCACAGTGGAGCCGCCTGTCAGAATCGAACTGACGACCTTCTCATTACGAGTGAGATGCTCTACCGACTGAGCTAAGGCGGCGGGCCGACGGTCACCCGAGGCACAGCAAGAAAGCTTAGCCGATCATTTCTGCGTCGGCGACGCGAGCAGCCCCTCGAGCATTGCGAAGGACTCCCGCAGGCGCAGCGACAGATCGGCGCCGTCGCCGTCGTTCGACCAGTGCAGCCACGCGTGCCGCATCGCGCCGACTGCAACGTGGGTGACGAGGTTGGCGCGCGAGGCGAGGGCGGCCTCGTCGACATCGGGGCTCTCGAACCGCAGGCGGCGCAGCACCGCACTCTCGATCTCGTGCTGAAACTCGTGCATCGACGAGATGCGCATGGCGAAGAGCTGCGGGTTCTGCTTGATGATGGCGCGTCGCAGCTGGGTCAGCTCGCGGTCCTCGGCGGCGCGCTCCATGGCCTCGGCAAAGAGGTCGGAGAGCCCGTCGAGCAGGCTCCCTCCACCCTCGACGAAGCCGACGAGAACCTGCTCGTCGGGCAGCGCGGGGGCGTCCCCGACAATCGCGGCCTCCTTCGTCGGAAAGTAGTTGAAGAAAGTGCGGGGCGAGATGTCGGCGACGCGGCCGATCTCGTCGACGGTGAGGCGGTCCAGTCCGTTCTCTGCGACCAGCCGCACGGCGGCCAGCTGGATCGCACGGCGGGTCGCGAGGCGCTTGCGCTCGCGAAGGCCCAGCTCAGCGGTGTCGATGGTCATAGACCAATTCTTTCACACACTGCAAAATTATGCTCAGCACTGCGGATCAGATGTCGGCACGGTTCCATCGATGAAGTAGTCGTCGACGACGTCGTTGACGCAGCTCGAGCCCTTGTTGTAGGCGGTGTGGCCCTCGCCGTCGTAGGTGACGAGGTGGCCGTTCTGCAGCTGGCTGGCGAGCGCCTGCGCCCACACGTAGGGGGTAGCCGGGTCGTTGATGGTGCCGAGCACGAGAATGTCACTCGATCCGGCCGCGACGATCGGCTCGCGCACGCGGGTCGACTCGTAGGGCCAGCTCGCGCATCCGGTTCCCCCGTAGGCGAGCTGCTTGCCGAGCACCGGGGCGAG
>JBIIAR010000228.1:0-4306 GCA_044239765.1 Microbacteriaceae bacterium | reverse complement strand
CACAACGACCCGGTGACGATGATCAAGGCCTACCGCCTGCTTGCCGAGCGCGGCGACTGGCCGCTGCACCTCGGTGTGACCGAGGCGGGTCCGGAGTTTCAGGGCACCATCAAGAGTGCAACCGCCTTCGGGGTGCTGCTCAGCGAGGGTATCGGCGACACCATCCGTGTCTCGCTCTCCGCGCCGCCGGCGCAGGAGGTCAAGGTCGGCCTGCAGATTCTGCAGTCGCTCGGACTGCGCGAGCGCAAGCTCGAGATCGTCTCGTGCCCGAGCTGCGGCCGTGCACAGGTTGACGTCTACAAGCTCGCCAACGACGTCACCGAGGGCCTCGAGAAGATGACCGTGCCGCTGCGTGTCGCAGTCATGGGATGCGTCGTCAACGGGCCGGGGGAGGCCCGGGAGGCCGACCTGGGTGTCGCCAGCGGCAACGGCCGCGGTCAGATCTTCGTCAAGGGCGAGGTTATCAAGGTGGTGCCAGAAGCCGACATCGTCGCCACGCTCATCGAAGAGGCCAACCGTCTCGCCGCTGAGATGCCCGTCGGAGCCGTTGGATCGCCGACCGTCGTTACGGCGTAATTCGCGCAGCTAGACAGACTCGTCTGTCTCTGGGCCCCACGGGGGGTCAAATGTCCCCCTGTCTGGGGACAGAATGACCTGTTTTGTACCCCAAAACGTCTTGAAAACCCGTGACTTAGAACACATGCTGTTTCTAATTGCATCGAACGGGCCAAAGGGGACTCGTTGTGCAGGCCACCGGGAGAGGGTGCCAGCATGTCAACACATTCACAGTCCAGAGCCCGAATCACACGCGGCAAGGTCTTCGCCCTTCTGTCGGGCGGGCTCGTGCTCGGTCTCGGCGCCACCGCCACCCTCGCGTCGTGGAACGACAGCGAGTGGGTCTTCGGCGGGGTCGACAGCACGACCTCCGGTGTCACGCTCTCGAGCTTCGAGGTGCAACAGAACCGCGGATCGGGCTGGGGCGACTTTGAGACCAGCCCCGGCGGGGCCCTCACGATCGTCGCACCCGCGAGCGGCCTCACGCCGGGTGATGCCGCCTACACGCAGGTGTCGCTGCGCACGACCTCTGCCTCCGTGGCCGGAGACCTCACGCTGCAGGCAGCGACCACGGCGCCGACGCCCGCCTACGCCGCGAGCGACACTGACGTCTGGGCTGCGGTCCGCCTGCGCGTCGTCGTCACCACCGGCACGCCGGGCACCTGCGACGTCAACTCCTTCACCGCCGGCGCGACCTATGTCGTCGGCACCTTCGCGTCGGGCGTGGCGATCGACACCGCGGGCAGCCTGACGCGCAGCCTGACCGCCGCAAGCGGCAACCAGCAGAACTACTGCTTCCAGGTGCTGCTGCCAACCGGCTCCTCTGACACCTTGCAGGGCAAGGGCATCTCGCCCGTGTGGGAGTTCCGGGCCGTCTCGGTCTGATCCGCAGGGGAGCCCGACCCGTGACCGCCATGGCGGTAACCGCATCCGAGTCTCGCCCGGCGCGCCCCCAGCGCGCCGGGCGCCTCGGCCGCGCCATCAAGGAGGCCGTGCTGACCGTCGTCGGCCTCGTCGGGCTGCTGGCCATCGTCTGGCTGATCTGCGCGATGGCCTTCGGTCTCTCGATCGTCGTCTTCAAGACGGGATCGATGGCCCCGGCGATTCCCACCGGATCCGCTGCCGTGGTTCGCGAGGTGCGGGCAAGCCAGGTGCAGGTGGGAGACGTGATCACGGTGCAGCGCGAGGGAGCGTCGCTGCCCGTGACGCACCGGGTGGTCTCCGTCTCGGCCGACCCGGTGAACCCCGACGCCCGCATCGTCGAGCTGCGAGGAGATGCCAACGAGTCGAACGACCTTGCGCCCTACACGATCACCGAGGCGAAGCGGGTGCTGGCGTCGTTCCCCGGGTTCGGCGTCGCGCTCGCGGTGATGCGCAGTCCTTACTTTCTCGGTGTGACGACGGTGGCAGTTGGGCTGCTTACCGTCTGGGCCTTCTGGCCGCAGCGTCGCGCAAGCCGTCACCGGGTGTCGTCGTGAGCCGCGGCACGCGAGCGGTTGCCCTCGCCGCCTGCGGGGCAATGCTCGTCAGCGGACTGCTGCTCGTCTCCACGAGGGCAATCGCCGCTGTGCAGGTGCCAGAGACCACCCCGGGGCTGCTCAGCCTGTGGACGGACTCCTACCCCCTCGAGTTTCACGACCTCGACCCGGGGGAGTCGGCCCACATTCGCCTCAACGTGCAGCTCGACGACACCGACCGCGGTGACCTCACTCTCGAGGTTCGCAAGTTCGGAGACCTGGCCACGACCGCCGGAGGCCTCGAGCTGGGTGTCGACCGCTGCGCCGTGCCGTGGACTGACGTGCCCTCGGGGGTCACAAGCACGGGAACGCCGGTGTGCGCGTCCGGTCGCACGGCACTGCTCTCGGCCGACCCGAGCCACGACTACGAGTCGGACAGCCCCACCTGGCAGCTCGGGCCGATCACCGACGACAGCACCGTCTACATGCTCGTCACCCTCGCGATCCCGAGCACGACCGCGCAGGCAGACCTCAACGGCATGGATGCGGCCTTCGGCTTCGGCCTCTTCGCCGAGGGTGAGGCTGTCGCCGCCCCGATCGCGCCGGCGGCCCTTGCCTTCACCGGCATGGACGCACTGTCTCTGCTGCTTGTCGCCGTCGGTGCGATCGGCGCTGGCGTGGTCGTCTCGCGCAGTCGCGCGCAGGGGGTGAAGGCATGATGCGCCCTCTGCCGAGCTGGCGTCGTATCGCCGGCGTCGCGGTGCTCGCGGTGGTGGCTGCCACCCTGCCGGGCCTCGCCCTCACCAACGCGTCGTGGACAGACCGCGAGTACGACGTCGGCACGGTGACAACCCTGCAGTGCACCGGCAACACCGACCTCAGGTCGCGCGCAACGAGCCGCTTTCTCTACGGCTCGTTGAGCGGCAGCAGCCTGGACTCCGTTGCCGGCGTCACCGGCATCGTCGTCAGCAACAACGGCACCACCCAGTCGGCCGTCGCGGGCACGCCGGGAGCGAGCGCCTCTGGCACCGGCTATGCGGCTCCGCTGAGTGCGACAGCCATCAACTCGGCGGTTCTCGCGGGCACCTCGGTCTCGCTGCCGCTGACCTGGCCGACCGGGGTGTACCAGCAGTACGCGCGCGCCCTCGACACCGGCACCTCGAACAGTGCCTCGGGCGCGGTCAGCAACTCCGGGGCCATCGACACCGGGGCACCGGGGCTCTCGCCGGGCGTGGGCAGCCTCAGCCTGAACACGCTGCCGGGCATCGGAACGACCCTGGGCAACCTGACCAACGTCGCACTCAACGTGGGCGCGATTGCCTCCACCGCCACCCTCGACGGCTGCAGCCACGCGTGGACCGGCGGCGCACCCAGCGGCGCACAGCTGCAGCGCAACTACCTGCTCAGCTCCCTCAACGCCACCGCGACGAGTCCGACCGTTGCCGCGCTGTTCAACACGACCGGCAGCATCACCAACCTGATTCAGGCGGATGTCTCTACCGAGTTCGGCACCGCCGGCACCAACGGCGAGGCCGAGACGGCAATCTCGGCCAGCGGACTCGGCGCGCTCACCACCGCCGTCAGCACCGGCCTGCTCAGCCCCTTGCTCAACATCGTCAACAGCACCCTCGGCACGCTCGGAGTGTCGCTGGCGGTCAACGGCACGAGCCCGCTCAACCAGGCGACCACGGTCATCAGCGTCAACACCGCCCCCGTGACGACCCTGCTGAGCAGCACCATCACCGACGGGGTTGTGTCAGTCAACCTCGCCAACGGGCAGATCGGCGTCGACATCGGCGCGCTGTCCGGGGGTCTCAACAACCGGGCTGCCAACACCGAGCTGCTGACCGACACCGAGGTGCTCAACATCACCGCGCGGGTGAACACCCTGCTGTCGAACCAGATCACCGCGATTCGCACGGCGCTGCAGACGGCGCTCGAGAGCGCGACCGTGACCGTCAACCTGCGGCTGGCGATCAGGGCGGGATCTGCCGACGTGCTCAGTGTTGCCATCGGCTACGCGGGAACCCTCAGGCAGTTCGTCGACGGCACCGCGACGACTCCGCTGGTCACGGTCACCGGGCCGACGATCGCGGTGCTTGGCACGGGCCTTGTGCAGACGGCGCTCAACGGGCTCGGCATCACCACGCTGCTCGGCACGGTTCTCGGAACCCTCAGCTCGGTGACGACGACGGTGCTCGACACCGCGCAGTCGCAGGCCTTCGACGAGCTTCTCGGCGTCCAGCTCGACACGACTCTGGCTGCAGCCGCTGTGCTTGAGAGCGCCGCGATCA
>JBIIAR010000329.1:0-2894 GCA_044239765.1 Microbacteriaceae bacterium | reverse complement strand
GCCCGCTGCTCGTGGCTATCGGCACCCTGCTGAGCATCACCCTCAACGCCCAGCCCGACCAGCCGGGCGGCGGAGCAGCGCCGAGCGCATCGCCCCAGGTCGACGAGTTCTTCGTCTCGGCGCTGAAGATCTCGGCGGTCAACGGTGCGACGAGCCTGCTCAACCTGTGGCTCGCCACGTCGAGCGTGGGCGCGAACGCGACGTGAGACGGCTTCGGTAGCCGCATAGTCGACGGGTCGGTGCAAGGGGTACCTCTGCCCATGAGCCGCCCAGTTGACGTGAGGTAAGTTCGATACCCAGACAAGTTCCGGGGAGCGACGTGGCAGAGCAGAGTACGACTGAACAGGTGAGTGCAGCGGAGCTTGCAAAGGCGGTCGAGCAGCTCATCGCGGTCTCGAACTCCTTCTCGAGCCGCATCGTCGGGCAGGGCAACCTGCGCTGGAGCCTGCTGATCGCGCTGCTTGCCGGCGGCCACGTGCTGCTCGAGAGCGTTCCAGGCCTCGCGAAGACGATGGCGGCGAACACGCTGGCGACCTCGGTCACGGGGCAGTTCAACCGCATCCAGTGCACGCCCGACCTGCTTCCCAGCGACATCACGGGAACACAGATCTTCGACAACAAGACCAACACCTTCAAGACGCAGCTCGGCCCGGTGCACGCCAACTTCGTGCTGCTCGATGAGATCAACCGCTCGAGCGCCAAGACGCAGAGTGCCATGCTCGAGGCCATGCAGGAGCGCCAGACCTCCATCGGCGGCACGGTCTACAAGGTGCCGACGCCCTTCCTGGTGATCGCGACCCAGAACCCCATCGAGCAGGAGGGCACCTACCTGCTTCCCGAGGCGCAGCTCGACCGCTTCCTCATCAAGGAGATCGTCTACTACCCGACGATCGACGAGGAGCTCGAGATTCTCGATCGCCTCGACCAGGGCGTCTTCAGCGCCCACGGGGCAACGGACGGCGTCATCAGCCTCGACGACGTGCTCGCCCTGCAGGCGCTCACCAGCCGCATCTACGTCGACGACGCGCTGCGCCGCTACATCGTGTCGCTGGTCAGCGCGACGCGCAACGCGAGTGCCGTCATCGGCGACAAGCTGGGCAGCCTCGTTGAGGTCGGTGCAAGTCCGCGAGGCAGCATCGCCTTCGTTCAGGCGGCTCGCGCCTATGCGCTGCTCAACGGTCGCGGCCACGTAATCCCCGAGGACGTCAAGGCCATCGCGCACCGCGTTCTTCGCCACCGCATCATCCTCGGCTTCGAAGCGGACGCAGAGGGAATCACGACCGACGCGATCATCTCCGCGATCGTCGCGGCCATCCCCGCTCCGTAGGCGATACCGCAATGACCAAGCTGCTCGTGCGCGTGAAGTCGAAGGTCTTCATCCGCGCCAACCGACGCGTGATGGGGCTGCTCGACGGCCAGTACGCGTCGCTGAGCCGTGGTCGCAGCATGGACTTCGACGATCTGCGCGCCTACGTCGCGGGCGACGAGGTCAAGGACATCGACTGGAAGGCGACCGCGCGCCACGGCACCCCGCTCGTGCGCAACTACTCCGCCGACCGCCAGCATGAGCTGCTGCTCGTCGTCGACACGGGCCGCAACCTCGCGGCGCTCGCCGAGTCAGGCGAGCCGAAGCGCGAGCTGGCGGTTCTCGTGGCCGGCGTGCTGGGGTACCTCTCTCTGCGGCACGGTGACCGCGTCTCTGTCATCCACGGCAACGCCGACGGCTTCACCCGTCTCAAGGCGGCGACCACCGAGGCGCGCCTCGAGGGCCTGCTGCGCCAGATCGACGAGGCACCGAGCCTTCGCGGTCCCGCGAGCGACCTGCCCGGTCTGCTGCGCAGCGTGCTCACCACCGTGCGCCGCCGCTGCATCGTCGTCGTCATCGCGGATGACATCGGCATGACCGACGAGCTCGAGGCCACCACACGCCTGCTGCAGGCGCGGCACGAGCTGCTCTGGTGCACGGTTGCCGACGCCGACCTCGTGCGGGGCGTCGTCGGAGGCAAGGCGATGTACGACGTGGCCGATGAGTCCTACATTCCGGACTTCGTGCGCAACAACCGCAGCCTGCTTGCCGACTTCGACCGCGCGGCAGCCGATCGCTCCGGCCGTATCGGGCGTGCGCTCGAGGTGCTCGGCATCAGCCACACCCGGCTCACCTCGCAGGGCACTGTCGTCACCGGCCTGCTCTCGATGCTGCAGAGGAGAGCCCATGCCCGTCGATGAGTTCGCCCTGCCGATGCTCTACAACGCGCTCTGGCCGATCCTGGGCGTGCTGGCGATCCTGCTCGTCGTCGCCTGGTTCGTTCTGGTGCCGCTGCTGTCGCGCCTCTTCAGCCGCCGACGCCCGAAGAAGGTCGTCGAGCTTCCCCGGGCTGCCGCCCGTGGTCGCGCCGGATCGCTGCAGGCGATCGACGAGGTCGAGCGCGAGGCGCTCGCCGGCGACATCACCGTTCGCGAGGCCCACCTGCGGCTCAGCGAGATCGTGCGCAGCTTTGCCTCGGAGAACCGGCCGGTCGACGCCCGCACCATGACACTCACCGAGCTGCGCGACAGCAATATGACGATCGTCGCTGACGCGGTGGCACAGTTCTACCCGATCGCCTTCCAGGAGGAAGAGCTCACCGAGCTCGGCGTTGCTCCTCAGATCGCCCGCGAGGCGGTGAACGCGTGGAGCTAGCCCTGCCCTGGATGCCGATGGTGCTCATCGGCCTCACCGTCGCCGCGGCTATCGCCGTGACCGTTGTTCTGCTGCTGCGCCGTGCGGCACGCAGATCCGCCGCGCCGATCGCGCACAGTGACCGACTGACGGCACTGCCGCGCTTCCGCACGGTGCTCGCCACCTATCGGGCGCTGCTGGCGGGGCTGATCGTCGTGGTGACCCTCGCCGCGGT
>JBIIAR010000113.1:0-7280 GCA_044239765.1 Microbacteriaceae bacterium | reverse complement strand
CACGCAGGCCTGCGACTTTCGCGACAACCTCGCCTCACTCACCACGCAGGGCTACGTCGTGCTCGGCATCTCGAAAGACAGCGTCGATGCTCTGGAGAGATTCGAGCAGAAGTACGGCCTCAGTTTTCCCCTGCTCAGCGACGAGTCGCTGACGGTGCACGAGAAGTACGGCACCTGGGGCGAGAAGCAGAACTACGGCAAGACCTACCTCGGCACCCTGCGCAGCACCTTCGTCATCGATGAGAACGGTGTGCTCGTACACGCGCTCTACAACGTCAAGGCGAAGGGCCACCTCGAGATGCTGCGCAAGAAGCTCAAGCTCGCCTAGTAGGTGTGCTGCTGGTCGTCGCGGCCCGCGGTCGCCGCGAGCACCGGCTTCTGAAACAGCAGAACCAGCGCGACAACGGCAGGAACCAGCAGGATGACGCCGAGGTCAGCCCGCGGCGTCGGCCCCTGAAAACTGCCGACCGCGATCGCGCCCACCAGCACCTGCACGACCACCACCGCCGCGCGCGTCCAGGCGAGGCCGCGCAGCACTCCGCGGGCGATGAAAGCGACCCACACGGCGCCGGCCGCGGTGACCACTGCGATGCCGACAGCGCTGGCGACCGACGACGGTGTTGCCACCAGAAGCTCGATAACAAAAAAGACTGTAGCGGCCACGAGCGCGAAAGCTTCGAGGGCCACAATCGCCGCCAATCCGGTCACAGCGGGGTGTCGACGAGACTGCTTAGTCTCGAATTCATCGGGTTTTCCCCTGTCGTTCACAGCCACATCCCATGCAGAAACCATTGATTTGCATCTTTCGATATGAGAGTCTATGTGAGGTTGATTTGCGGCTCCCGATGCAGTGAGCCCCTCCCCCACAAACTTCCCCACCCGAATTATGGGCGCTGTGTCATGCCATAAAACGTGTCATGACATAAAACAGGGCCATGCAACAAAACAAGGAGCACACAATGGACTGGCGCGATAAAGCTGCCTGCCTGACCGCCGACCCCGAGCTGTTCTTCCCGGTGGGCAACACCGGACCGGCTGTCGACCAGATCGACAAGGCCAAGGCCGTCTGCGGTCGTTGCTCCGTCACCGAGATGTGCCTGCAGTATGCGCTCGAGACCTCGCAGGACTCCGGCGTCTGGGGCGGCCTCAGCGAAGACGAGCGTCGCGCCCTCAAGCGCCGCGCCGCCCGCGCCCGCCGCGCCTCCTAGTTCTTCACAGTTCTGAGCACCTAGCACTCAGCACTACCCCCGACTCCTCGCCCCGCTTACCCCGGGGCGGGGAGTCACCCTTTTAAGCCCGGGTCAGCCAGTTGAGCGGCATCTCGATGGTGACCTCGGTGCCCGAGCCCATGAGCGTGTGCCAGTCGATGGTGCCGCCGAGCTCGCCCTGAATGAGGGTGCGCACGATCTGCGTCCCGAGTCCAGAGCCGACCTTGCCCTCGGGCAGTCCAACCCCGTTGTCACGCACCTTCACGGTGAGCTTCTCGTCGGTGCGCTTGGCGATGATCTCGACGAGGCCGTCGGCGCGGCCGGCGAGTCCGTGCTCCACAGCGTTCGTCACCAGCTCGGTGAGCGCCAGCGCCAAGGGCGTCGCGTACTCGCTGGGCAGCACGCCGAAGCTGCCGCTCGACTTCGGGTGCACCGTCGTGTTGTGGCTCGACGCCACCTCGGCGATCAGCAGCAGCACGCGGTCGAACACCGCGTCGAAGTCCACCTGCTGACTCAGCCCCTCTGACAGGGTGTCGTGCACGACGGCGATCGCGGCCACGCGGCGCATGGCCTGGCCGAGGGCGTCGCGGGCGACATCCGAGTGGGTTCGGCGGGCCTGGATGCGCAGCAGCGAGGCCACCGTCTGCAGGTTGTTCTTCACCCGGTGGTGAATCTCGCGAATCGTCGCGTCCTTGGTGATGAGCTCGCGTTCCTGGTGGCGCACCTCGGTGACGTCGCGGCAGAGCACGATCGCGCCGATGCGCTCGCCGCGAATGCGAATCGGGATAGCGCGAATGGTGACGGTGACGCCGCGGCTCTCGACATCCGTTCTCCACGGGGCGCGCCCCGTGACCACGAGGGGCAGCGACTCGTCGACGACGGTGCGGCCGTGCAGCAGGGTGGTGGTGACCTCGGCGAGCTGCTCCCCCTCGAGCTCGCCGCCGAAGCCCATGCGGTTGAAGGCGCTGAGCGCGTTGGGTGAGGCGAAGGTGACGGTGCCGTCGACATCCAGTCGTATAAGACCATCGGATGCGCGGGGCGCGCCACGGCGCGGACCGCTCGGCGACCCGAGGTCGGGAAAGTCGCCCGACGCGATCATCGCGAAGACCTCGTTCGCGCACTCGTTGAAGGTGAGCTCCTGGCGGCCAGGGGTGCGCGCCTCGCTGAGGTTGGTGTGCCGGGTGATGACAGCGACCGGATGCGAGCTGGTCTCCTTGCCGCTGGGGCTCAGCCGGCGAAGCACCGGAACCGCGCGCACGCGGGTGGGGGTCTCCTCGTACCAAGTGGGAGCGCCGGAGTCGACGATCTTCGCCGTCTCGAAGGCCTCGGTGACCTGCGCACTCCACTCGGGCTTGATGCCCTGGCCGACGAAGTCACGGTAGAAGAGGGTGGCGCTGCTCGACGGCCGGGCGTGCGCCACGGCGACGAAGCTGTTGTCAGCGCTGGGCACCCACAGCACGATGTCGGCGAAGGCGAGGTCGGCGAGCAGCTGCCAGTCGCCGACGAGCAGGTGCAGCCACTCGATATCCGCTTCGCTGGAGCGCCCCTGCGCCTGGACGAGATCGCTGAGCGTCGACATTCGTCAAGGGTATCGCGCCATTCTCGGTGCTTCCGGCCCGTGACTTGTCACTAAGTACTAACCAATCGCCACCTGCGCGCTGTCAGTCAGAGTTACTGCCAAGTCGCGGCCTGCGTTAGTGCGCGGGCACCGCGGCGAGGATGCGCGTGCGCACGAGCTCCTGGATCGCGAGCCGTGCGGCCGAGCGCGGCGCCGCCTCTGCCAGCGTGCGTGCGCTGAGCAACGCCGCGTCGAAACCGGATAGGTCGTGCGGCACTAGCACGGGCGACTCGATGCCGCCGAAGCGTGAGAGCGTCTGCCTGACCTGCGCCGCGGGGTTGAGGCCGATCGCGGTGGCGCGCAGCTTGTTGGCGACGACGATGATGCGGCCGCTCGTGGCCAGCTCGACCAGGTCGACGTGCGATCGAAGAAAGCGGCTGAGGCCGACCGGGTCGGCCGCGGCGACGGCGACCACCACATCCGCCTCACGAATCGCGGTGATCGTGGCGGCGTTGCGGCGCGGTGCGTAGAGGTCGCTCGAGATCTCCTCGTCGTTCTCGAGGCTGGCGCCGGTGTCGAGCACTGTGTAGTCGACCCAGCCGCGGCACTGCTCGATCGTCGCCTGCACGCGGTCGTGCGAGAGCTCCGGCCACCGCGTCGGGCGGCCGAGTCCGGTGAGAACGCGAAAGCTGCCGAGCGACGAGGGGTAGCGCTGCGCCACCCGCTCGAGCTCGGTCACCGTCAGGCTGTTCGCACCAGCGAGTCGGCAGGCCGCCGCGAAGCCGGGCGCCTCGTCGAGCAGGCCGAGCGACGGCGCGATCGACGCGGCGTGCGTGTCGACGTCACCGAGAACGACGGACTGGCCGGATGCCGCCAGCTCTGTCGCAATCCCCGTCGCCACGGTCGACCGCCCGGGCGATCCCGCCGGACCCCATACCGCGATCACCGTGCCCCGGCCGGACGCCGGCCGGACCTCGCGCACCTGCCCCGCGATCCCTCGCTCGATGACCGCCCAGTCGTCGGTCGCGTCAATGGTCTCGTGCAGCCCGAGCACGGCAGCGTGGCGGCGGTGCGCGTCCGTGCCGATGAGAGCGATGACCCTGATTCCGCGGGCGTCGCACTCGGCAAGCACCGTTCCGGTGAGCACCGCGGGGTCACTCGTGATCACCGCGAGGTGCGGGGTGCCGCCGTCGAGCGCGACCAGGATCGCAGCCCCCGACTCGGGCACCGCGACGACCGCGTGACCATGCCGGCGCGCGCCATCGGCGAGGTCCGCGGAGGTCGCAAGCAGGATGTCCATGCGCTTACTTCGACAGCGGCAGTGACGTGGGGACGACCGAGAGTGCATCGACATTCGCGACCGCCTCGAGAACGCGCGCGACCTTCAATCGCGGCACCAGCAGCTCGATGGTCGTCACGTCGCCGCTGGCAACCAGGCCCTCGGACTCGATGATGCGCACGACAGTCGCCCCCGAGACGATGACCGACGGCGGGCCGAACGACGTCGACTCGTCTTTGCGCGCTGCTCACAGGTCGACGGTCGTGCCCGGCCCGACCGCGCCGGGCAGCTGACCGTTGATCGTGACCACCACGGATGCGAGGCGGGTTCCCGCGGTGTCGCCAACGGCCGACAGCGGCACCAGCTCGCCCTCGCCCACCGCCGTGGTGACAACGAGCCCGGCGTCGGGCAGGTCGCCCGGCAGCAGGTAGAGGTCGGTGTCGGCCAGCCGCGCGCTCGTCTCGATGAGGTCGTCCTCGTCGATGCGGTCGCCGGGTGCGAGGTCGTCGCGGGCCGCCAGCACCTGGGTGCTCGCGTCGGCAGTCGAGACGATGCCGAAGACACCGGCGACCGAGGCCACAATGAGAACGAGGCCGATGGCGAGGCGCGGGTCGAACCAGAATCGCTTGCGCTGGGTGGTGGTCATGCGTCCATAGTCGCGACGGAGGTCGCGGGCGCGGCAAGTTATCCACAGCCCGGTCACGCCCCGCAACGCGCGTTCATAATCGAGGCATGAGCGAGGCGCCGACTCCCGAACTGGGCAGGTTCATGACCGTTGCCGATGTCGCCGAGTCCCTCACGGTCTCGGTCAACCAGGCCTATCTTCTCGTTCGCAGTGGCGAGCTGCCTGCCATCAAGGTCGGATCGTCGTGGCGCGTCGAGCGCACGATGCTGCAGGCCTACATCGACACGAAGTACGAGGAGAACCGCCGCGCCAACCTCTGGAACCAGATCGACTACTCCGACCTGGCCGAGTTCACGGCGAGGCGCTAGCGCAGGATAACGAGCAGCACCTGGGCTAGCGGGATCGCCCGTGACTCGCGCACCGCCGACTCCCGGCGCGCCTCCCCCGGCTCGTGCACCGCGAGGTCGAGGTGGTCGCGGCCCACGCGGTCGATTGTGCCGAAGAGGGAGCCGGTCGAGGTGCGCACCTCAAGTGCAGAGCGACGCCGACAGAGGTCGCGCAGCACGAAGCTCATCGTCAGCCGCGCGGGAAGCGAGGTCTGGCTGAGTTCGCTCGGCGTGGCGGTCAGGCTCACCGCGGCCTGCTCGCGGGTGAACACGACAGAGCCGATGGAGGCGATCGGCACGATCACCTGCGCGCTCCTGCTCGAGTCGTCGAGCACGTCCGCGCTGAACCAGTCGCGGCCGAAGGTCTGCGGGGTGAGGGCCAGGGGCGTGCCGTCGGCAAGAAAGAGACGGATGCCGGCCCCGGCGTCCCGCCCCTGCGCCTCGTGCACGGCAACGATGCGGTCACGCAGCGAGAGCCGCCCGAGTCGCAAGCGCTCCTCTTCAGCGCGCACATCGAGCTCCTCGGCAGACAGCTCCTGCTCGAGCTGACCCTCGAGGTCGTCGAACAGGTTGTCCCAGCGCATGGGCCGACGGTAGTGAGCGGTCTCGATTGTTACGGCAGGTTATCCACAGCCCCCGCGGTGGGGCGTAGACAGATCGTGGCCGCATCTGGCACTGTGTCGTCACCCCCGCTCGGGGGTAGAACTGTCGATGCACTGATAAGGACGACATGAGCAACGCCCTTCCAGCACCACTGCCGGTCGACCACCCGTCGGTAGAGATCCTCCCAGTTCGCGAGATCATGCCGTCGAAGCCGATCCGTCCGCGCTTCGTGCCCGACGAGTTCTTCGGTCTCCAGCCCGCCACCCGCGAGGCGCTGCCCGACCCGAAACCGCTGCTCGAGAACCTCACCCGCTGCGTCATCGAGATTCTCGCCGGAGCCCGCGACCTTGAGCAGATCGCACGCTGGGTCAGCGATGACGTCTACCGCCACCTGCTCAAGCGTGTTGTCATCTCGACGCGCGCCAGGCAGGCGACCGGCCGTGCCGCGACCCGACCGACCTTCACCATCGGATCCACCACCATCTCTGAACCGCGCGACGGCGTCGTCGAGGCGGTCGTCATCGTGCGCGGCCGCGCTCGCACCCGTGCCGTTGCCGTGCGCCTTGAGGGGCTCGATCGCCGCTGGCGAGCGACGGCGGTCAACGTTCTCTAGGCCTTCGGCAGCCAGTACTCGCCGAGCCACTCGAGAAACTGCTGGGCCTCGTTCTCGGCGTGCTCGAGGCGGGCAAGGCCGGTGCGGCCGAAGAAGTCCTCAAAGCCCTCGAGCTCCTTCACCGACTCGTCGGTGAGCGGCCGAAACCCCATCGTCCACTCAGGAAACTGCCGCTCGGTGATCTGCTTCTCGCGCATCTTCTGCAGGATGCGGTGGCGCGGGTCTGCGGCGATGACGGAGTACCAGAAGTTCACCCGATCATCCGGTCCCTCGAGGATCTGCACGAAGCGGCCGTCGTGGTAGATCAGGGCGCCTGTCAGCCCGTCGCGGGAGTTGTTGCGTCGCGCCTGCACCAGGATCTCGGCGATGCTCTCATCAGAGACAGGGCCGGATGCGACACTCACGTAGGCAATCGACAGCATGATTTCAGGCTAGAGCACCGGTCTGTTAACGAGCCAACGGCCCGTTCGAGCGAACCGGTGGTTCGCGAACGGGCCGTTGGTCGTGAGGCCTACTTCTTGCGCTTCTCCTGCGCACGACGCTGAGCCCGGTTGACGGGCGGCGCGGCGGCGGGGCCGGTCTTCTGGCCAAAGGCGCCGGTGCCAGATCCCGAGCCCTGCTGCTGCGCAGCGGGAGCGGCGGGCTGCTGCTGGCGGAACGCGGACTCCGCGGCGGCCTGCTGCTGCGCGGCACGTGCGGTGGCGGCCTGCTCGAGCTGGCCCTTCTGGTTGCGCACCTCGACGCCGCCAGCGGCATCCGCCGAGGGGGCAGAGTAGCTGAGCGCGTTCGCCGGCTGGGTGGGCTGCTGCAGGCCACGGGCCGCGACGGCGTTGCCGCCGGTCACCTCGACCTCGAGGTTGAACAGGAAGCCGACGGCCTCCTCGCGAATTTGGCCCATCATGTTCTGGTACAGCGCGAAGCCCTCGCGCTGGTACTCGACCAGCGGGTCGCGCTGCGCCATGGCGCGCAGTCCGATGCCGTCTTTCAGGTAGTCCATCTCATAGAGGT
>JBIIAR010000112.1:0-7298 GCA_044239765.1 Microbacteriaceae bacterium | reverse complement strand
CAGCCCTCTCGGCGCTGCCTTCGAGAAGGCGAATGGATCGCAGCTCACCAGCTGGCTCGAGAGTGGTGCTGTCACCGTCGAGGTTCACCCGCTCGCGATACTCGACCGTGTGTCGCAGGGCACGAAGTACTCCACCCGCGCCGCCAACGCGGCCGCCTGCGTTGCCAACTTCTCGCCCGACCAGTTCTACGTCTTCCACACCAAGGTGCTGGCGGCGCAGCCGGAGGAGAACAGCGCCGGACTCAGCGACAAGCAGCTCGTCGCCCTGACGGTGGAGTCGAAGGTCGGCAATGCAACCAAGATTCGCGGGTGCATCGAGAACCAGACCTTCAAGGCCTGGGTCGCCGACGCCCGCGAGCGCGCTCTCACCGGGCCGATCCCGAACAGTGACGTCACGGCGATCTCGAACACCCCGACGGTGATCGTCAACGGCCAGCAGTACGAGGGAGCGCCCAATGACGCTGCCGCGTTCTCTGCGTTCATGGTGTCGGCAGCCGGGGCGAGCTTCAACGAGAGTGCAACCTCGACCCCCACGCCCACGGCGGTAGCGCCCGAGGGCTAAGTCGGCAGGTGCCTGAGAGTCCCCTGAATGGGGGCCTACCACTGCTGGCGGTGGCCCACAAGAGCGGGCCTCGTCTGGCCAAAACTGGTTGAGTCTTTACAGGCACCCGGCAGACCGGGAGCCGCAAGCAAAGACTTTTGGAGGTCGTTGTGGGAATCATTGGCTGGATCATTCTTGGACTCATTGCCGGCGCTATCGCGAAGGCGATCCTTCCGGGTCGCCAGGGCGGCGGCTGGATCATCACCCTGGTCCTCGGTGTCGTCGGAGCGCTGCTCGGTGGCTTCATCGGAAGCGCCATCTTCGGAATCGGCCTCGGCGGATTCTTCGATCTGTCGACCTGGCTGCTCGCGATCGGTGGCGCGATCATCGTGCTGCTGATCTACGGTCTCGTCACCCGTGGCTCGCGTCGCGCCTAAGCGCTGACTACGAGGGGCGGCTCACTTCGGTGAGTCGCCCTTTGTCGTTGCCGGCTCTGGGAGAACCCGCATGCCGCCTGAGCTGTTCGCGGTGTCGATCAGCAGGTCGAGCCACTCGCGGTTGATTTCCTGGCGGCCAACGGCGAAGCGAAACTCGAGCGCGCTGCTCGCGTTGAGCCAGATCGTGGTGCGCGAGCCATCGGGGGCGTCCAGCATGAGAGCGAAGCTCTCGTTGCGACGCAGTTTCGCGAGAGTGACAAGTTCGACGTGAGCGAGTGTTCGGTCGTCAAGATCGATCACCGTGGGGGTCGCACCGTACAGCAATTGGCCCATGGCGTCATCCTAGTGGCAATCACAGATCGCTCCGGGTACACAGGTACTACCCTTGACAAACGCTCGACCGATAACCCAAAGGAGACGCTCTACGTGTCTATCGTGCACAGACTGACCGTTGACGGCCGCGACTACTTTCTGCCCGACCCGGTGACGGAGCTCAAGGGCAAGGTTCTCGAGGCAATCAAGGCAGGTGGCGGGTACGTCAACATCCCGCCGCTGCGCTCCGGGCCGGGCATTGACATCCTCTTCTCGCCGGGAATGCCCGTCGTCTGGACGCAGATCGACGTCGGCGACGCGGCCGACGCGGCCGCTCCCGTCGCCGAGGGCTACGAAGAGCTCTAGAAGGCCGAAGCCAGCAGCGGCTGCAGCTCGTCGTGAGCGATGGGCCGGCTGAACAGAAAGCCCTGAGCGCGGTGGCAGCCGAGCCGCTTGACTCGCTCGAGCTGCTGCTCGGTCTCAACGCCTTCGGCGACGATACGGATGCCGCGACCGCGAACAACGCCCACGACCGCGGTGAGCAGCTCCTGGGTGGCGTCTGACTCGTCTTGCACGAGTGAGAGGTCGATCTTCAGTTCAGTCGCCGGAAGGGACTGCAGCTGGGCGATCGACGAGTAGCCCGTGCCGAAGTCGTCGATAGAGACGCCGAGGCCAAGGTCGCGCAGGCTGGCGAGGCGCTCGACCACGAGGGGCAGGTCAGAGATCGGCAGCGACTCGGTGATCTCGATGGTGAGCGTCTGCGGCGGCAGCTCCAGGTGCTCGAGATTGTCGAGCAGCACGTCGAAGAACTCGGGGGCTGCCAGCTGAATCGGCGACACGTTCACCGACACCTCTAGCGGCATACCCTGGCGGTGCCATTCCGCCGCCGCGCGGCACGTTTCGTCGAGCATGAACTTGCCGATCTCGAGGATCGCGCCGTTCGCCTCTGCCACGGGAATGAACTCGCCCGGTGACACCAGACCGTGCTGCGGGTGGAACCATCGGCAGAGTACTTCGACCGCGACGGTCTTGCGCGTCTCCAGATCGATCTGAGGCTGAAAGTAGGGAACGATCTCGCCTCGCCCCACCGCACCATGCAGGTCTGAGGCGGGTGGAAACATCACGTGATTAGTTCACTAGTGATAGCAATTTCAGTCAACACGAGACATTTTGGTACTCACCCCCCTATACTCCCCGCGCAGGCATGAGCGCCAGCCCCCCGGCCCCATGTTTGTAGCCAGATCGGTCTTCTCGGTACTCTGAGCCATGGACGGCCTGCCAGTGTTGTCCTCGCGTCTACACGAGGAGTTCGCTTGAGCATGTCCCTGGAGGCGACCGACGTTCGCCGCCGCAACAACATCACCGAGCGGGGCAATCCCGCGGGTCGTGTGCTGCTGTTCGCGCACGGGTTCGGCTGCAGCCAGGAGACCTGGCGGCTGGTGGTTCCGTTCTTCGAGGCGGACTACCGCATCCTGCTGTTCGACCATGTCGGATCCGGCGGCTCGGACCTCAGCGCCTACGACAAGGGCAAGTACGACTCCCTGCACGGCTATGCCGATGACGTCGTCGAGATTCTCGAGTCGCTCGACCTCAGCGACGTGGTGTTCGTCGGGCACTCGGTCAGCTCGATGATCGGTGTGCTCGCCGCCAACCGCGAGGGCTCGCGCATCGCCGCTCTCGTGCTGCTCGGTCCGTCACCGCGCTACATCAACACCGCGGACTATGTCGGCGGGTTCGACCAGCCAGACATCGACAACCTGCTCGACAGCCTCGACGCCAACTTCTTCGGTTGGTCGGCCACCATGGCGCCAATGATCATCGGCAACCCAGAGCGGCCGGAACTCGGCGCAGAGCTGACCGGCATGTTCTGCAACACCGACCCGGCGATCGCACGACACTTCGCCCACGTGACCTTTCTCAGCGACAACCGCCTCGACCTTGCCGGCGTGCGCGTGCCCACGCTGGTGCTGCAGGCGAACGACGACATCATCGCGCCGCTCGAGGTCGGGCAGTATGTGCACGCCCAGGTTCTCGGTAGCACCCTCGAGGTCATTGATGCTCACGGCCACTGTGCGCAGCTCTCAGAGCCCGCCGAGGTGGCGCGAGCGATTCGAGCCTTTCTGCCGTGACGATCATGAGTCCAGAGACACCCTTCGAGGAGCTGTACCAGAACGCCCCCTGCGGCTATCTCAGCGTTTCGATGGACGGCGTGGTGATTCGCGCCAACGCGACCATCCTGCGCTGGCTGGGCCGCGCTGAGAGCGAGTTCGTCGGCACCCGCTTCGCGCTGCTGCTCGAGTCAGGGGCGCGCATGTTCTACGAGACCCGCCAGCAGCCGATGCTGCTGCTGCAGGGCGAGGTGCGCGAGGTCTCGATGCGCTTTCAGCGCGCAGACGGCGACGCCCTACCGGTGCTCGTCAACTCGACGGTGGTCACCTCGTCGGAGGGGGAGCCTGTCGAGGTGCGCATGGCCGTCTTCGACGTCACAGAGCGCCATCAGTACGAGCGGGACCTCATCGACGCCCGTCGGGCCGCTGAGATGGCTGCAGAGCGCGTGCGGGCGCTACAGGACTCCACCACGGCCTTCGCTGCCGCCGGGGACGAGAACGAGGTCATCCAGGCCCTCGCGGCCAACGTGCGTGCTGCGGTCGCCGCAACCGCAGTGTCGGTGCTGCGGGAGAACGAGACCGGCGCCCTCGAGATCATGGGCGGATTCCACCCGCTCGACGATGTAGCGCCCGGAACGCGCTGGTCGGCCTACGACACCGCCCTCGCCACCATGGAGCACCTGGCCATCGGCAGCGTGCACGAGGCCGACCCCGAGACCGCGGCCGCCATGCGCGCCGCCCGCGTCGAGTCGTTCACCGTGCTGCCCGTGCAGAACGAGCAGGGGGTGCGCGGCCTTATCGTCTCGTTCTTCGGGCGCGAGCGGGAGCTGAGCGAGGCTGCCGTCGATCTCAAGCTGTCGATCACCAAGCAGGCGATGCAGGCCCTCAAGACCATGCGCCTGCAGCGCCAGCTCGAGCAGCTGGCACTCTATGACGAGCTCACCGGACTGGCGAACCGCAAGCTTCTCGACGAGCAGCTCACCACGGCCATCGCCGGCTGCCTTCGAGACGCCACTCCACTCGCGCTGATGTTCATCGACCTCGACGGATTCAAGGCGGTCAACGACAACCTCGGCCACCGGGCGGGGGACTCCGTGCTGCGCGAGGTCGCCGATCGCCTGCGCGGCGTGGTTCGCCAGAACGACCTCGTGGGCCGCCTGGGAGGAGACGAGTTCGTCGTCATCTGCGAGACGGTCGACGAGGAGTCGGCGATGGCGGTCGCCGACCGCATCCTCGAGGCCGTGCGTGCCCCGTACCCGGCGATCCCGGCCACGCTTCCGGTATCGGCCAGTGTCGGCGTCGTGCTCACGCATCCGACCGCCCATCTGGTGCCGACGAGCGACGAGCTGCTGACCCGCGCGGACGCGGCGATGTACCGATCCAAAAACGGCGGTCGTGACCGCATGACAATCGAGCTGGTTTAAGGTCGTATCTGTGGGAACTCTTACCTATGACTCCAAGCTGACGGCGACCTTTGACGACCGGGTGCTCGCGCACCTGCAGGTTGTCGTCTGGGGCAAGCTTCGTCGCGGCGAGCAGTTCGCGTTCACGTGGGTCGACCCGATGCGCAACGGCCTCGGCCGCACGTCGATCTGGGTGAGCCCGCACGTCTCGCTGACGTTCCAGTACTTCGGCGGCAAGATGCCGATGATCAACAGCGCGTGGGTGGAGGCGCTAACCAAGTCGGCGAACTCGCCGGGTGGCATGCAGGTGGTGCCGGAACCTAGCTCGCCGAGCTGAGCAGCCAGCCAGAGCCGAGCGACCTGACCGCGAAGCGGCCGCTCTGACCGGTCGCGCTGCGCGCTGTGATCGTCCAGCCGTCGTCATCCGGCCACCGCTCCGCGGCAACAACGCGGTAGCGGGTCGTTCCGTGAATGAGACGCACCGGCACGCCGTCGACAAACCAGAGGTTCACGACGGCACCGGCGCTCGCCGGGTGAAGCAGGTTCACTGCCAGCGAAGCACGACGCTGGCAGCGAGGGCCAGCGCAGTGACGCCGGTCATGGCCACGATGGCCTTCATCATGAGCATGTCGCGGGTGTTCGTCACCGCAGCGCCGGTGAAGCCGTCGAGGGCTACCTGGGCATCGCCGAGCTCGAGAAACGACCCGACGTCGCGTCCGGTCGAGTCCGAGGCAACGTAGCGACCCTCGATGCGCTCGACCATGCCGAGGTAGGTGCCGGCGTCGGAGGCGACCCACAGTCCAGAGGCAGGGCTCTTCCAGGTCGTGGTCGACAGGTCTTCCGCGTATGTCAGTTCCAGCGTCATTGTTGTCCCCTCGCTGTCGAAGCCCGGTGCCGCAGAGTTGCGGTGTTCACAAGCTACGTTCCTATTCGGAGCCGTGCTCACCATTGACAGGACGCGAAAGCGTGTGTAGTCGAATCGCGCGATAGGCGACGCCGACGAGAATCACGACGATGCCGCCGATGATCGCGCCCAGGGGCAGGGTCACGACGAGTGTCACGCAGCCGAGCGCGCCGACCACGAACAGCGCTCGCGGGTAGCGCTTCTCGTCCTGGCGAAGGGCGGCGAGGTTGGCGACGAGGTAGTACAGCAGCACACCAAACGACGAGAACCCGATCGCGGCACGCAGATCGACGGTGAGCACGAGAACCACGACGACAGCGGCGAGAGCGAGCTCTGCACGGTGCGGCACGGCGTAGCGCGGGTGCACGGCGCTGAGCCAGTGCGGAAGATCCGACTCGCGCGCCATGGCCAGGGTCGTGCGGCCGATTCCGGCGATGAGGGCGAGCAGGGCGCCGAGCGATGCCAGCGCCGCCCCGACGGCCATCACGGGCACCAGCTCTGGGTGTCCGCCCGCTTTGACGGCGTCGACAAGCGGCTCGGATGACGCGGCCAGATCCATAGGCCCGAGCGCGCTGAGCAGCGCGACCGCCACAATCGCATACACGGCCACCGCGATGGCCAGCGCCGTGACGATCGCCCGCGGAATCGTGGTGGATGGCCGCCGCACCTCCTCACCCATCGTCGCGATGCGCGCATAGCCGGCGAAGGCGAAGAACAGCAGCCCGGCAGACTGCAGCACGCCGTACGGCCCGTGGGGGAGCGTCCACTCGAGCGCCTGCTGAGACCCTGTGGACGCGACGACGCCGACCGCGAGCGCGGCGATGACGAGCACGACGAGCACCCGGGCGAGCGACGCGGTGCGGGTCACTCCAAAGACGTTGACCGTCGCGAGAGCGATCACGGCGGCGGCAGCGACGGGGCGCTCCCAGCCGTCCGGAGCGACGTAGAGCGCAAAGGTGAGCGCCATGGCCGCGCAGCTCGCCGTCTTGCCGATGACGAAGCTCCAGCCGGCGAGAAAGCCCCACCACGGGCTGAGCATCTCGCGGCCATAGATGTAGGTGCCGCCCGAGGTGGGAAAGCGGGCCGCCAGCTGGGCAGAGGCGAGGGCGTTGCAGGTGGCGACGACCGCAGCAATGAGAAGGCCGAGAAGCAGCCAGCTGCCTGCGGCCTGCGCAGCCGGGGCGAAGGCCGCGAACACACCCGCACCGATCATCGAGCCAAGGCCGATGAAGACGGCATCGGCGGTGCCGAGGCGGCGTTGCAGTGTCTGCATGCGAGGGAGCGTAGTCGACCCGGGTTAACGGGGAAGGCGCCGCCCCGCGCGCAGGCTGTTGGCGATCGTGATGACATCGACG
Source organism: Microbacteriaceae bacterium (assembly GCA_044239765.1). Lineage (GTDB taxonomy): Bacteria > Actinomycetota > Actinomycetes > Actinomycetales > Microbacteriaceae > Conyzicola. The sequence goes on along the minus strand of JBIIAR010000112.1, from coordinate 238 downwards.
AGCTCCTGCAGCGCCGCGCCGACGATCGCGGGCAGCAGGCCGAAGCTCGCGACGACCATCAGGGCCACGCTGAGCCCGATGCCGATACCGATGCTCTGGTAGGCGATACGCACGGTGCGGCGCGCGATCGACACAGCCTCGAGCACTCGGCCGAGGTCGTCGACCAGCACGACGACATCGGCTGACTCGCTCGCCGCAGTCGCCCCGCGGGCTCCCATTGCCACTCCGACATCGGCGA
>JBIIAR010000364.1:0-7301 GCA_044239765.1 Microbacteriaceae bacterium | reverse complement strand
CCAAAAGCACCTGATCAGCTCATCACGCGCGTCAGCGCAGTTCGCTCTGCGCAACTACGCCGACACCAATGAACTGACGCGACTTCAGAGCGCCATCGCCGCTGGAAGCGCGGTTGAGTATCTGCTTCGGTCGGTTGTCGTCGCAGCCGATCCGGTTCTTCTCGCGCGGCGCGATTCTCTCGATTCGATGATCGCCCTGTCGAAGGCAGTGTCTGCTGCACCTTTCGATCCGAAGCTCCTACGGACAATTGATGCGTCAGAAGCGCTAAAGGTTGTCGGCAAGCTACACCCGACAATGAAGACGCAGAACGATGCTCTGGATGTCTTCGCTCTGCGCAACACGGCAGCTCACATGGCAATGGAGCTTGGTACGGAGCTTGAGAAGGGTGTCGTGCAGGTCGTCCGAGTCATCGACGAGCTGCTGTCGTTCTTAACCGAGGACGAGAACGCTTATTGGGGCAGCAACCTGTCGTCGCTGGTTGGCGAGATGAAGAAGAAAGCCAGCGATGCGCTGCTTCACCGCGTACGCAGCAAGGTCGCCGCCGCAGAGATGCGGTTCAAGACTGTCACTGCTCTTTTCAATGACACCAACAGAGAATCGATGCTCTTGATTCTCGAACGCCGTGGTGTCCCTTTCGCCCTCGACGAAGATGGGCTAGACCTTTCGCGCGTGTGTCCGGCGTGCGGACGAAAAGGACACCTGTCGCTCGTCAAAGAATTCGACCCCGACAGCGTTGAGGTCTGGAGCGACATCGACGACCCGAGCAACACCACGATCACCGTGTCGGTCATGGGCGTGCCGAACCTGTTCCAGTGCCCGGTTTGTGCACTGCTGCTAGAGGGCGACGAACTTGGTCTCTATGCAGGTCTCCACGAGACAGTTCAACTGCCCGACGAAGAGAGCGTCCCGAGTGACATCGACAACCCGGATTGGGACTACTGAGTTTCTACTTCCGCTCCGAGATAGACGGGTGTCTCTTTATCCATTCCATCCACGTGTAGTAGACCGCGTGTTCCAGCTTTGGAAAGTAGCCAATTAGCGTCCTGTTGCTCGGCTCAGGACTGTAAGTGACCGACCTGAACAGTTTGTCTTTGCGCTCGCCAAGCTCAATGAGTCGAATGATGGCGACCTTCGCCGCGCGATCCACGACGAACCACTCGTTAGGCGTGACGCTCGGCTCCAGCTGATCTCTGGGAGTCCAGTGGTGCGCCATTCGCCGATAGTAGAAGTGACCTCCGACTCGGCATCGAAGTGCAGTCGCAGACCCAAGCATCTTCCCGGTATCTTTAGCCAACCGAAAAACATGAGTGGGGGTCAGTGGTGACAGCAACGCCTTCCGTCGCGCCGCTCGCGCCACCCCTGCCTCCCGCCCTCGGAACCGCTTCGGTCGATGCCAACTTCACCGACAACGGCAGGAAGGCGAGATACGCCCTCGCCTATTTCCGTTCCATCTGCGCGCAAGCCGGGGTCTCCATCGCCGAGACCGAACCGGACGAAGACATCATGGCTATCGACGTGGGTGTCCTGTTCCCCCGGATGGCATCTAGGGTGCAGGTTAAGTGCACCTCCAAGTTCAAGATGACTGGCAAGAGCATCACGATGGATCTCGAACCAAAGTGGGTCGCAAGCTGGAGCGAGAGCTTCGCTCCCGTCTACTTCCTTGTGGTTGTCGTCCCTGCTGTCATCCCGGACTGGATCGCTCACCCCGCGACCTCGACCTCACACAAGACCGGCGCTTACTGGGCGCGATTCGATCCCGCTGTCCACACAAACAAGATCACTGTCTTGAAGAGCAACCGGTTCACCCTCGACACACTTCATGAGTGGAAGTCGGACGTAGACGCAAAGCTGGGGATAGGAGGCGGCGCATGACGACATCGATCTCCGGTGACGCGATGCTCGTCGCCTACCTCCTTGCTCATGGCTGGAGCACCATCCACCAGACCGAATCGTCCGCGATTTGGGCGCGTCAAACGGAAACCCGAACCGATGAGATCGGTGTGCCCTATGAACTGTCGGTCGGCAGTTTTGAGTGGAGCGACATTCTGCGTCGAGTCGCAGTCAGTGAAGGGCGATCCGAGCGCGCCCTCGCTCTTGAATTCCAGTACGCGTTGTTCGACGGCATCCGCTTCCGCATTGCCAATGACGTATTCATCGACGAAACGGTTCCGCTCCACTCAGGTGTGGCTCTCGTATCTTCCGCGTACTCAATGCTTCGCGCATCAGCAACGACAGCACAACGGCTTCGCAGCCAGATCGGGAGCGGGTACTCGAAGATCGGCGACGAGTACGTTCAGCGCGCTCGGCTCGCTCACACCGAGCAGGGTTCCTTCATCGTTCCTATCCTTTTCCAGCACGACGAGGCTGTCGTGCCGGACAACATGGAGCCGGTCGCGGGAACCGAACACCTCACCCTCGAATCGCCGCAGCGGCGCATCGTCCGCACCCTTGCCCAAACGCTCGAAACGTACAAGAAGCGAATCATCGATCCGGGCAAAGAAGTCCGCGAACGCGACCTCACCTCAGTCATCGCTGCCGGTGGCAGTAGAGAACTGTTCGCCAGTCTGGAGAAGGTGCTTTACGACCCGAGCGTCAAGGAGTTCTCGACGGGTTACTCGTGGGGGCTGAGCTTGCCGGTCACGGGCAATGCGCCGGTCAGTGTGGCTATACCCGCCGAGGCGCGTGAGCTGGTGAAACAGACCGTCGAGGTTCTCACCCGAGGACAGAAGCAGCCGACGCGTATTTTTACTGGTCCCATCGTCGCTTTCGAGCACGAACCCGGCGATCCGATGCTACGGATTGCGCTCCAGACACCTGCCTCGAACGGGCGCATGAGCCGTGTGTACATGACCATCCGGGTGCAGATGCAGACCGAGATTCTGCAATGGATCAAAGACAATCACACCGTCACGGTGCAAGGTGTCGTCGAGCGCCTACCGGGTCGCCCCTTGCAATTGCAGGGCATCTCGACCCCGATGAAGCTCGACGAGTCCTTCCTCGCCGACAGCGGCACCGACTCCAAAAAGCCATAGCCTCCTAAGCAGAAGGCGCGCCTCCGCGCGTGCGCCACGGCGCGCTCTCATCGCCGAACGTATCGAGGACGATCTCGCACCACGCTCGACCGGCGTTTACTGCAAGCCGCGCATGGCGAGCGGTTAGGTTGCTTGCGCGAGTCCGCCCGTGACCGCTGCCTTCGGCATTCCGCAGTTCGGTAATGCCGATGGCGATACCCTTCAGCCCGCCCAAAATTTTCTTCACGGAGTCGGAGCTGTCGAGCGACGTGTCCACGTTCGACACAGCAAGCCCGAGCGCCTGTTGTGTCTTTGTGACCAGAGCAGGAATGTCGTCGTTGGCAGCGAACGGCTCATTGAGATGTTCGAGCACGGTCTTCGCAGTGGACTCGATCAGTTCCTTCACCGCCCCTACGACACCCGCTGGGTCATCGTCCAAAAGCAGGTCGATGCGCCGGAAGGCATCAATGATGCCGGAGCCATCGCGGAGCTGGTCGAGTCCCGAGAGGGCATCGAGTCGAAGAGCTGTGGCGGTGATACGCCGCTGGTCGTCAACAGCCCATCCATCAAGACTGAGGACACGCGTGAAGCGCTCGGTGTCATCGCCGACGAACTCGCTCAGGAAGCTCTCGTAGACACGGATGACGCGGTTAACGTGACCCCGGTTAGTCCAGTCAACGGACGACTCATACTCCGACCAGAGAGTTACTCGCTGACCTCCGTTGATGGTGGCGATACCGGGAGCGAATCCCTCCGACTGCCAGATTCGGTCTATCTCCCGCAGCACGGTGTAGCCCGAACTGGCATCGCGGAAGACGGCTCTGACCCGCCCTGAGATGAGGTCTGGCATGTTCTCAGCTCAGACGCTTCTTCACCGCAGTCTGAAGTGACTTCGTAACGGAGTCGGCAATGATGGTGCGAACCTGTTCGAAGCCCTTAGGGATGTTCCCATCCGCGTCCGGCTCGACGAAATGATTGCGCACGGTGTTGTAAAGCTCCACCACTTTGTCTACTACGTCCTGCTCCCAGAGCGGAGCTGCTTCGAATCCCTCTCCAAGTTCACGTGCGAGCAAGTTCCCGATTGTCTGCCGTTCTGCTTCACCGTCGAGATCGAACAGTGGTGTCTCGGTCGATTCCTTCGTCTTGATCTTTACGGTCGCATCGCCGTTGGAAAGCATGTCCACGACCTCACGGAAGACGGGCGCGGTCTCGGTGAACGATTTGATGTCCCGGAGCAGCTTGCCGCCTCCAGTGCTGCCGGAACGAGTCCGACCGCTATTGGCGAGAATTTCCCTCTCACGACGGCGAAGAGTCGTGGAATGCGCCTCTTGAAGGGCAGCATCCGCAGCAGCTTCGGGATCGGCGAGTCCGGCCGCACGAGCGACCTCTACGGTGAGGCTTCGCCATGCTGCCTTTGTCGCCTGTGGCATCTCAAACACCTTGGAGGTCTTGAGCTTGCGGAACGCACGGTATGCATCGAGAAGTGGCTTGACCCTCTCCTTTTCAACCTGTGCGGGGTTGAGGACGAACCAGCCTTCCAAATTCTGGCTGGAGAGCCAACGCACGCCTTCGCATCCAACTTCATTGCTGCGGTAAAGCGCAGATAGTGCCCCGAACCCACTGGCGAGAGATGCGGCGACCAGCTCCTGTCCTTCGGCGCTAGTCTGTGCGTCAAAGCCAAGAGCCTGCATGTTGTCGGTCGCCACGAATGGAGTCTGCCCCCACCACATCTGGTGCTGGAACTGCGGGTGAGCCGCGATGGCGATACGACTCGTCTTCCAATTCACGTTCCACCAGTTGGCTCCCTTCGCCTTCACGCTCGGTGCCTCATGCGCACCAGCGCGCTTGACCGCCTTGATGTACTTCTCCAGACCACCGCCGCTGGGTAGCTGCGCGGGAGCATTGAGAATCCACCAATTGACCTTGCTGTTGTCGAACTCCCCGGTCGGCTCATCCTTCGGTGACTTGAGTAGCGGAGTCAGATACTTAGAATCCAGCTTCAGCTGGATGTCGAATCCTTCAAGTGACCTAACAACTCCCGTGGACTTGGGATCTCTGTCCTTCAGCTTGTAGAGCGCGTGACCGAGCTTGTTGCCACGGAAGATGCTCACACCGGAGTAGTTGCCGAGGCTAACAACCTTCGATGCGGACTCGAATGCTCGAAGTGCGTCCGGTCGGGTGCCCTCGATGAGTGCATCTTGATCAGCGGGGAATTTGGAGAGATCGCGGGACACGAAGGCGCCGAGCGGCAGAGGGAAACCATCGCCGTCCACGACTTCGCCTGAAACCGGCTCCGTGACATTCACGAATGTGAAAGTCCCGTAATCCGCGCTCTTCTCACCTCGGGGCTTCATGAATAACGTGATTGGCGCGACCCTCGCATCGGAGAACCACACGTCCGACTCGGTGTGCCACACAGAGATGTCGTATTTCGAGCGCAGCCAGTTGAGCACCGGAGCGTGCTTTTCGTTTTGAAGAATCGAGGCAGGAAGAACTAATGCGATGCGACCGTTGGGTGCGAGCCAGACCCCAGCGAGCAAGAGGAACCATGCCGCGAGGTTGATGTCGTCTTTCAGCCCCTTGGGAAGGATTGATACTCCACCGTCACCAGCAAGCTCCGCCAGAGCCGCGCGGTACTTGTCCGGCTGATCTGATTTCTCGTCGTAGGGCGGATTGCCGAGAACCACATTGAATCTCGCGGGGAAGTTCAGACGGTAGTTGTCTCCCGACTGCGGAGTGACATCCACGGCTGCATCGCCGGGGCGGATGTCGAACCCATCGCGGTTGGAAACGGCGGGGAAGTTATGACCCTTGAAGATGTCGCGTGTGGCGAGGTTAACTGTGGATAGGTGAACCGCGAACGAATCGAGATCGTTGCCAAAGACCTGCTGGAGAACCTGCTCGTGAGTGCGATCCTCGCGGAGCTTCGCGTACGCCTCGACGAGGAACGTGCCACCTCCAGCCGAGAAGTCCACTACGAGGTCATCCGGCTGTGTAACAGCCCATTGAGTCATCGCCTTGGCGAGGCGACTCTGGGTGTAATGCTGCCCCATGTCCTGCCGACGCTCTGCGCTGATCAGTCGTTCGAAGATTACCCCGATGATGTCCGAGGTCACCTCCTCAAACTTCACCGCACTCAAAGACTCGAACAGGTTGATCCACTGCGTACGAATGGGCGCACTGTCGATGCCGAGTACCCACTTGGCACCCTCGCTAAGACCGAAGATCGTCTCGTAATCGCCGGTTACCTTGGTCGCTTCCGCAAGGTTCTTGTTCAATACTTCGACGAGCAGTTTGCTGGTCGTCGGGCGTGTGCCACCAAGCATCGGCTTGAGTCCGAAGAGCGGGCGAACTGTCTGGTAGAACAATCCAGAAGTGAGGATCTCCGCTACCGACTGCGCGACGAAGTAGCGAACGACATCTGGCTTTGAAAGATCGAAGTCGCGGTGCTTCGCCTCATCGAGAACCGAACCCGGAAGGGTTAGCGCAGAGAATGCATCGATAAGTGCGGGAACGGAAGCCGAGACAAGCGCGTCCGTGGACTGCTTAAAGATGCTGAGGTACACCTCGTCTTTATTGATTGCGGGGCGAGCCTCGTCTTCGGCACGGAGCTTTCGCACCTGCTGGAAGAACCGCTCCAGACCCGGCGTGACCAGCGCCGTCCGACGCTCCTTCGTAAGGCTTGCCCACCACCCCTCGGTGAAGGACTCCTTCTCGTCTACCCACTCGATTGCCTCTGAACCAACTAACGCATCGAGGTAGTCATCTTCGCCGTGGTGTGTCGCGTCGAAGACAGCGATGGAGAGGAAGTTTGTGGTGAACGCGTAAGCACCGTTGAGGCTCTTTGCCTTAGCAATCGCACCCTGCACTTCGGAAGCGACGAAAGCATGGATGCCTTCGGGTGTCTCCGGGCGCTTCGCCTCTCCGGAGATGATCAGTTCGCGGTTACCATCCTGACGACGAATCTCGACATCTGGGCGCTTACCGATTTTGGCGGCGGTGGTCTCGACCACCCACTCGATTTCAAAGCCGAGCACTTCCTTGCCGACTGCCTCGGCGACCTCCTTGAGGTCGCTCATCATGCCGACTTCATTGCGACCCGTAGATGCGCGCTTCGTAGCCATGTGGACTCCCAGATTTGTAGGCACCGACCAGTTGGCGCGCAAAGACTTTCTGAGAGTTTATTGGAAGGGTCTGACGTGCGGGGAGACAAACCTACTAGACCCCAGATTCTCGATTTCCTAAATCTCATAACTGATCCCAGCTACCCTTAATTAGGACATCAAAGT
>JBIIAR010000111.1:0-7306 GCA_044239765.1 Microbacteriaceae bacterium | reverse complement strand
GCTGCCCCATGCGACCGTTGGCTCCGACGATCGCGACGCTGAGTGACATGAGTCCATCGTAGCTAGGCTTGCCGCATGACCAGTTGGCGCGAGGCCTCCGTCGAGGACGACGCGGCGCTCGCCCTGCTCACCGAGTACTTCAGCAGCCGGGCGCAAACCTTTCCGGCCTCCCAGGGCGAGTACCGCACCGTCTTTCCCGCCGCCGAGCAGTTTGCTGCCCCGCACGGCGTCTTTCTTGTGGTCGAGGGCGACGGCCTGGATGGCGAGGCAGCGGATGTCGGCTGCGGCGGCATCCGTCGCCTTGATCTCGCAGATGGCCAGATCACCTTCGAGGTCAAGCACCTGTGGGTGCAGCCGCACGTTCGCGGGCTCGGCGTGGGGCGAGCGCTGCTCGCCGAGCTGGAGCGACGCGCACGCGACTTCGGCGCCCAGCGCCTCGTGCTCGACACCAACGACTCGCTCGAGGCCGCCGGTCGGCTGTACCGCTCGAGTGGCTTCGAGGCGATCGAGCCGTACAACGACAACCAGAACGCCACCGCCTGGTATGCAAAGACCCTGTAATCCCTACTTGCGGAAAGCTCAGGTCACGCGTCACTCTTAGCGCGTGGATTCCGAGTCACCCCAGAGACGCTTCGCGGTGCTGCGTCGCATTGCCGCATCGCCCGTCACTGCGATCGTCGCCAGCGTGCTCGCCGTCGCGGTCATCGTCACTGGCACGATCCTCTGGACCAGCAAGTTCTTTCCGCCGGCCGCCGACTACTCCTACGAGCAGGCGCCGAGTGCGTTTCCGGTGACGCTCACCGCGGCCTCCTCGCCCGCCCTGAAGCGCGGGGAGACCTTCACGCTGAGCCTGCAGGCCTACTTCGCCGGCGAGTACGAGTCGGTCGAGCTGTGGGACGGCGACCGCCTCTACCTTCGGCAGCAGGGCCTCGCCAGCGTCGACCAGGGCGGAGCACAGCTCGGCACCGCGAGCCTCGACTTCGTTCCCCTGGTCGCCGGCGTGCACGTGCTCATGGCCAGAGTGGTGGCCACGAACGGACAGGTCGCGCAGAGCGCCCCGGTGACCATCGCCGTGCTCGACAGCCCGCAGACCGTGTCGAGCTTCGCCCAGGCGGATGAGACCGGCAGCCTCGCCAGCACCGTCACCGTGCACAGCGTCGAGGGCGACACCGACGAGTCGCTGGCCGCGAGGCTCGGCGTGACGGTCGACCAGCTGCAGCTCATCGGAGCGGGGCCGTCCCAGTTTCACGGCAAAGCCGCCGGGGTCGCCGTGCCCATCAGCCAGGGCACCCTGGTGACCGCGCCGCTCGTCAGCGCCTCCGCCGCGAAGGCCCTGCCCGACTACGGATACGCCCTCGACGGCAGCCCCCTGTTGACCGCCACGGTCACTGACTGCGTCGTCACCATCAGCCTCGTCAACTTCGCGGTCGGCGAGAAGGTGGCGCTCTATGCGAGCACTCCGCTGCACGCCGGCTTCGCCCGAATCGGCGACGTGGCCAAGGGTGCGCCATTCGTCAGCAGCTCCATGCCGATCGGCCCCTCGACGCTCATCGCCTACAAGGCCGGCGCGACGGGGGCCGACACCAGCGGCGAGAATGCCCCGGGCTCCCCGGTGACCGTCACGGTGCCCGAGACCTGCGCCAGCGCCGGCTGGACGGGTGATGCCAAGATCGTGAACGGCGTGCTGCTGACCGACGCGCAGATCGAGAAGCCCTACGCGTACGTCTCGATAGACGGCAAGCAGTGGAACCGCGTTCCTGCCGCGCAGGACCAGTTCCTCCCCACCGGCAGCTTCACCGACGTTCGCAGCTACCTTGCCCTCGACCGGTTCGACCAGGTCAACATCCAGGTCTGGTCGTCGGCGAGCGGCACGGCGGTGAAGATGGCCGAGGGCGACTTCTGCCGCAAGAGCATGCCCAACGCCGACCCCAGCAAGAGCTCAGGCACAGGGGGCGCCTGTCGTCCACCGGGCAACCTCCCGGGCGAGAGCTCGAAGCCAGGAGCCAACGCGCTGTCGCTCTACGTCACGACCCCCGACTTTCAGAACGCCAAGGTCTCGCAGAGCATCATCCTGCCGGGATCAGACCCCGACCCGACGGCATCGGTCACAGTCGACCCACAGGTGAACTTCACGGTCGACCTCGCCAAGGACGTGCCGGTCACCTTCACGGCGAGCAGCTACGAACCCGAGTTCGACCGCGTCATCTTTCAGTTCTCATACTTTCCGATCAGCGCGGCCAGCACGACTCTCAACCCGCCCGGAATCATCTACAGCACCGAGATGTCGATGACCACGCTGCCCAAGGAGCAGAACGATCCCGGTCTGCCGAAACGCAAGGCGGTGCTCACGGTCAGCCCCTGGCAGTGGCGCAACTCAACCCTGCCCGAGATCGGCGACTCGACCTTCGCCACCGACGGGGGCAACCTCGAGCTCAGCGACGAGATCGCGGCCAGTGTCGCGCGGGCCAACCTCGAGGCGGGCAACAACCTCGTCGACACGCTGTACGTGCGAGCGGTCGGCGCGCAGTCGCAGTACTACGCGAAGTCGATTCCGGCGAATGTCGTGTCGACCAGCGCGAAGGTCTCGATGACCGACCCGGCCCTGTACTCGACCTTCACCTCCGCCGTCGTCACCCTCGAGCCCGGTCGCGACACAGTGCACCCCGACACCGCGCTGCGCAACAAGTGCTTCTCCGTGCAGTCCTTCCCCGAGGCGAACTCCTGGAACACGTTCCCGGGCTTCGGGCCGTCGTACCAGGACATCCTCGTCAGCATGAAGCAGACCCAGCCGGGCAACCAGTACTTCAGCGACAAGGCCGTCGCCGAGCGCTACTGGGACCTCAACATGGACTACTGCCTCGACCCCAACGCCGACACCCTGCGCTACGAGGCGGCGAAGGCCGCCGAGGAGGACTGCAGCTGGTTCTGCGTGTTCACCAGCATCGTTCTCGGCGCGACCGTCGGCCTCCTGCTCGGCGGGCCGGCAGGGGCCATCGCCGGAGCGATGCTCGGATCAGCCATGGCCCTCGGCGCTGGCTCGGTGATCGCCGAGTACTACGCTCTGCTCGCCGCACTGTGGGACGAGATCGCGAAGACCTACAACACCATCTACGACACCCTCAACACCCTCGTGGCGAAGTTCAACCCGATCTGCCTGCAGGCAGCCGTGGTGAGCAAGAAAGCCGGGGATGTCTGCGTGGGAATCGCCAAGTCTGTGCAGGCCGCCGTCGTGCAGACGGTGACCGGGCTGCCGCCGCAGGTTCCGACGAGCGAGGTACTCGAGCAGATCGCCGACGGCAAGCTGGATGCCGCCCTGCAGGCTGGCATGGACGTCGCCCTCGGCCAGCTCGGCCTCAGCTGCGACACCCTCACCCTCAAGAGCAGCGCGTCGTACGGGCTCTCGAAGGCGAACAGCGAGTTCGGCAACCAGGACAGCAAGGCGGTGCTGGATGCGGCAACCACGTCCGACGGCTCGCTCTCTGCCTGCAAGGCCTTCTCCTCGATCACCCGTGGAATGGTCTACAAGAAGCTCGCCGCCTTCCAGGGCACCCAGGTCGCCGGCCTCGCCGAGCTGACGAACTACGTCGAGGGCACGGTCCTCACGCCGGTCACCGACACGAGCCCCGAGGTGCACATCTCGGCGAAGGGCGTCACCGGCGAGCTGCAGGGCAGCACGTGTCCTGTCTACACGAACGTCACACTGACGATTCCGTACTTCTGGTCGGGCTCTGACAAGCCCGCGTCGACCACCTTCAAGTTCAAGCCGATCCAGTCCGAGCTGAAGTTCCGCTGGCAGGAGAACGGGCCGGAGTTCTACGGGGAGGTGCCGATCCCGGTGCTGCCGGGCCTCAACTCGGGGATCAACCCCGACATCCTCGTGCAGGGCGGCCAGAAGGCCGCTGCGGGCGGGGAGCCGTACATGGTCATCGACGTCGACTCGCCGTGTCTAGAGAAGTCGTACCAGATCACCGCCTCCAAGAACCAGGGGCTCTACCCCGCGTTCATTCCCGACGAGAACCTCGTCACGTACTACTGGTAGGCCGCCGTGAACTTCGCCATCATCTCCAAGATTGCCGCCGCCGTGCTCGGGGTCGGCCTCATCGCGACGGCTGCCGGGGTCATCATCCCGGCGCCCGACGGCAGCCAGTCGATCTGGATCGACCAGCCTGTTGCCAACTCCACTATCGCCAGCGGGGCGACAACCATCGCGGCGCACGCGAGCTGGGGCGAGAAGGTCACCTCGTTTCGCTTCGTGATTCGCAAGGGCGGCACAACCGTCAAGGTGCTCAACGACACGTCGCTGACGGTGGAGAACAAAGACAAGTCGGGCGGCTACGGCCGGCTGGTGAGCGGCGCTGTCGAGTGGGATGCCGCGCCCGGCGACTACACGATCGAGCCGCGCTACATAGCCAACGGCGAGTGGAAGAAGGGCACCAGGGCGTCGGTCACCGTGCTCGAGACGCCACCACCGGACGCGGTCACACCGACCGCGCCGCCGACGTCTGGTCCGTCAGACCAGCCGCTCGAGGCTCCCCCCGAGCAGCCAACTGCACCGCCGACCGCAGCACCGCCGACCACTCCCGACGTTCCCGACGCGCCGCCGCAGATGCCCACGGGCAATGTGCAGCGCTTCACCACCGACTCCAGCGGCCACAAGAGCAGCTTCTCGGTGCAGAACATCACGCCGGAGTTCGTCGACGTCGACGTGCAGGTTCGGGTGAAGGGCGACTACAGCGGGCAGTGGGACACCTGGATCTCCCTCGGCTGCTCCGACCTCGTGAAGGAGATCTGGTCGACCCCCGAGAAGTCCTACTTCGGCTGCGAGGTGAAAGACCAGATCTTCAACACCAGCTCGCAGCCACGCCAGGCTGAGGTGCGCGTCGTCATCACCAACTACGACGACGAGAGCCTGATCTACATCGCCAGCGGGCCGACGTGGAGCATCATGCAGACGATCGGGTGAATGAGCCGATCCCCTACTAGCCCGCACGCCGCTGACGCGCGACTATGAGGCCATGACGGCCATCGACGCGCGCCCGCGAGGGGGTGCGTTTGCGCGCCTGCTGCGAGCGCCGTGGTTCGTCATCGTCGCGGGAGTTGTGGCGGTGGCCGTGCTCGTCACCGCGGGCATCCTGTTCGTCGCCAAGTTCGACCCTTTCGCGACCGCGGCGAACAGCGAGCACGCGCCCAGCGCCTTCCCAACCTCGCTGACCGCGGTCAGCTCGCCGCTGGTGAAGCGCGGCGGCACCGTCTCACTCAGCGTGCAGTCCGCGGCTCCCGACGGGGTCGACCGGGTGGAGCTGTGGGATGGCGACCGGCTCTACTACCAGGTCGAGAACCCACCGGTCGTCAGCGGTCTCGTCAGCCTCGCGGTCGACTTCGTGCCGACGGTCGCGGGGTCGCACGTGCTGTCGGTACGCACCGTCGCGAAGAACGGCCAGGTCTCGCTCTCCGATCCGGTCGTGCTGCCGGTGCTCGACCTGGCGAGCGACCTCGGGCTCGCGCCCGCAGCGGACAGCGTGAAGACGAACCCTGACACCGGGGTCGTGACCACGGCATCCGCCCCATTCACCCCATTCGTCACGATGTCGTCCAGCATCGGCGACACGCTCGACAGCATCGCGCTGCGGCTCTCGGTGCAGGCGAGCGACCTGCTCGCCAACGGCATCACGGGGCTTGACTCCGCAGCGCTTCTTGATGCGGGCACGCGCGTCAGCTCACCGCTGGCCGATCGTGATCTGGCGCGCGAGGCGGGCTATGGACTGGTCGACGTCAGCGAGTGGACTACTGGCATCACCGGGTCTGTCACCGACTGCGCGGTCACCATCAGCCTCGACGGCGGCACCGAGACGATGGCGCTCTATGCGACCAGCCCCGTGCAGCCGGGCTACATTCGCATCGGCGACGTCACCGCGAGCACCCCGTGGACGTCGGCAACCATGCCGATCGGCCCCACGATGTACGTGGCCTACCGCATCGGCGCGACCAGCTCTGACACGAGCGGCGACAACCAGCCGACGGCCCCGCTCTACCTCAGTGTGCCGAACTCGTGCGCTGAGAAGGGCTGGAGCGGCGACGCCCGCGTCGTCAACGGCGCCCTGACCACCGACTTCGCGGTCGAGAACCCCTACGCCTACATCTCGGTCGACCAGGGCGAGTGGATCCGCGTGCCGAGCACGCAGGGGCAGTACCTGACCTCGGGAAGCATCAACGACATCCGCGCGTCGCTGACCCTTGCCCAGTTCGACCAGGTCGACCTCGAGGTCTGGACCTTCGACGGAACCAACTCGGCCAAGGCTGCCGCGGGTCAGTTCTGCCGCAAGAACATCCCGAACGCGAGCGCAGCAACGGATTCAGGCAGCACCGGCACCTACAGCGAGTGCCGCCCCACCAGCGTCTCCCCCGGTGGCGACACCTCGCTCGCCCGCACCGGCTCACTCAGCGTCTCGTTCGACGATGCCAACCTCGCTAACCTCGATGGCGTCGCGGCGCCGGTGCTGGGAGCGTTTGTCGACGCCCTCGGCCTGCAGCCGTCATCGTCGACCACCCGCTACCTCGAGAGCAATGAACCGGTGACGGTGCACGCGGTCCTCGAGAACTCGGATGCCAACCGCGTCATCTTTCAGTACTCCTTCTTTCCGCTGGCGACGACAACAACCGCGCTGAGCCCACCCGGAGTCGTCGCAACCCAGGAGGTCACGCTGTCGTCCATCGTGGGTGAGCCGAGCGGCTCGACACGTCGACAGGCCTCCACCACCTTCTACCCATGGAAGTGGCGGGATGCCCGCATCACCGAGGCCGACTCCACCAGCTTCGATGGCAACGGCAACAACCTCGAGCTCGACGACGAACTGGCGCTGCTTCTGGCGAATGCGCAGCTCGCCGCGGGCAAGAACATCATCGACACCCTCTACGTGCGTGCGATTGCCGCCACCGACCAGTACTACGGTCCGTCCAAGCCGATCGGTGTCGGCTCGTCGAGTCTCGTCATCGACATGCACGACTACGCGAGCTATCCGATGATCGAGGGCGCGAAGATCACCCTCGAGAGCGGACTCGACGTCACCGCAACCGACGGCGCCCTGCGGCACAAGTGCTTTGCCCCTCTGCTCTACCCGGATGCCAACGACTTCGACCTCTACCCGTACAACGCGCCCGTGTACGACCAGTTCGGCGCCCTCGTCAAAGACCAGTCGGGCTACAGCGATCTCGACTACGCGCAGGCCGACTTTCCCGACCCCAACGGCATCGTGTGCCTCGACCCCGAAAGCGACGAGTACAACGCGAAGATCAAGGCGTCGATGGA
>JBIIAR010000117.1:0-7089 GCA_044239765.1 Microbacteriaceae bacterium | reverse complement strand
AAGCTGTACCTCGTTGACGGCAACCTCAAGCAGTTCGGCACCGAGGCCACCGTCATTGACGAGGCTTCGGGCGCGAGCGCACAGCTCGCTGCTGGCACGCTCGAGGGCGCGCAGGGCACCACGCCTGGACCGGTCCTCTCGGACGACTTCCAGGCTCGCCTGAACGACAACTGGGTTGCCGAAGGCAACGCGGCACTCGAGGACTACAGCTACGCGGCTGAGTCCTACGACGCCGTCGTCCTCATCGCGCTCGCGGCTCTCGCCGCCGGCTCGGTCGAGGGTGTCGACATCGCTGCCAAGCTGCAGGAGGTCTCGGGCGGTTCGGGCGAGGGCACGAAGGTCTCTGACTTCGCTGCTGGCGCTCAGGCCATCCTCGACGGTGACACGATCGACTACGACGGCTACTCCGGTGGCGTCAAGTTCGACGACGCTGGTGACCCCACGGAGGCCACCATCGGTATCTTCAAGTACGACGCGGAGAACAAGTTCACCCGCACGAACTAGTAGAACCTGATTAGGGAAGGGCCCCGGCTTAGGCCGGGGCCCTTTTCTTGTGCCCAGCGATCCCGTAACCGGAGGATGGTGCGCGGTCCTGTGTGCCGCAGATGCGACGACACGCCTGCCGCCTCCTCCGGATTCGCTGTGGCGCCACGCCGCTCGCGGCAGGATGCGTTGGCCGGCTCGCGAGGATGGCTGCACCCCACATCCAGCCGCTTCTCACGGTGCGCAGCGGATCCGGAGGGAGACGCGCCGCGAGCGGGCCGCACGACGCCGCGCCACGCCGCTCGCCACCTCCGAAACCGTTGTTGGCCACCCGCGCAACGAGAAAGGCCCCTAGCGCAGAGCGCCAGGGGCCTTTCTCACGGGCTAGCTACTCGCCGAGCGTTCCGAGGTACAGGGCGATGACCTTGGGGTCGTTGAGCAGGTCACGGCCGCTGCCGGTGTAGGCGTCGTGTCCCTGGTCGAGAACGTAGCCGCGGTCGCAGATCTGCAGGCAGCGGCGGGCGTTCTGCTCCACCATGATCGTGGTGACGCCGGCCTGGTTGATCTCGGAGACGCGGATGAAGGCCTCGTCCTGGCGAACCGGCGAGAGGCCTGCAGACGGCTCGTCGAGCAGGATCACCTCGGGGTTCATCATGAGTGCGCGGCCCATGGCCACCATCTGGCGCTCACCACCAGAGAGCGAGCCAGCGCGCTGCTTGAGCCGCTTGCCGAGCTCGGCGAAGATGCCGGTGACGAAGTCGAGGCGCTCCTCGTAGATCGAGGGGTTCTGGTAGAGCCCCATCTGCAGGTTCTCTTCGATGGTGAGGCTCGGGAAGACGTTGTTGTTCTGCGGAACGAACCCGACACCCTTGGCGACCAGCTTGTCGGCGGTCAGGCCGGTGATGTCGTTGCCGTTGAGCAGGATGCTTCCGCTGCGCACCTTCACCTGGCCGAAGATCGACTTGAGCAGCGTGGACTTGCCAGCGCCGTTCGGGCCGATGATGCCGATGAGCTCACCCTTGTTGGCGGTGAGAGAGCAGTCGTTGAGGATGTTGACGCCCGGCAGGTACCCCGCGGTGACGTTCTTGACCTCGACAACCGGCTGCGTTGCGGTCGGGCTCACTTGTCTGCCTCTTTCTTGGCCGCTGCCCTGGGGGCGCGCTTCGGGGCCTTCTTGACCTCGGGTTCGACCTCGTCGGCCTCGGCGGCACCCTCTGCCGTGATCTGCTCGGCGGTCAGGGTGGGCTTCTTCGATCCGGTGGCCTCGTAGCGGCCGGTGACGACACCGAGGTCGGTGTCGATGTGGGCGCCGAGGTAGGCGTCGATGACGGCCGGGTCCTTCATGACGATGTCGGGCGGTCCCTCAGAGACAACCTTGCCCTCGGCCATGACGACGACCCAGTCAGCGATGTGGCTGACCATCTGCATGTCGTGCTCGACGAAGAGCACGGTCATGCCCTGCGTCTTGAGGTCGAGGATGTGGTCGAGGAGCGACTGCGTGAGCGCCGGGTTGACGCCGGCCATGGGCTCATCGAGCATGACGAGCACCGGGTCGCTCATGAGGGCGCGGGCCATCTCGAGCAGCTTGCGCTGTCCGCCGGAGAGGCTGGCGGCGAAGTCGTCAGCCTTGGTGTCGAGCTTGAAGCGGGCGAGGATCTCCATCGCCTTCTCTTCAATCTCGACCTCCTGCTTGCGCCAGAGGAAGGGAAGAAGGCTGGGCAGCATGCGCTCGCCCAGCTGCGACTTGGCACCGAGCTTCATGTTCTCGAGCACGGTCAGCAGGCCGAGAGCCTTGGTGAGCTGGAAGGTGCGAACCTGGCCCATCTTGGCGACACGGAAGGCCGGAACGCCCGAGAGGCTCTTGCCGTTGAAGCTCCAGTCGCCCGTGTTCGGCTTGTCGAATCCGGTCAGCAGATTGAAGAGCGTCGTCTTTCCGGCGCCATTCGGGCCGATGAGGGCCGTGATGGCGTTGCGCGGAATCTCGAGGTGCGCGACGTCGACGGCCGCGAGGCCACCGAAGGTGCGTGTGACGTTGTCCGCGATGATGATCGGGTCAACCTTGGCCACACCGGGAGCGATCTCGCCCGAGTGCAGGCCCGTTGACTTGACCGGGGCCGCGGTCTTGGGGGCGCTACTTGACAAAGGTCAGCTCCTTCTTGTTGCCGAAGATTCCCTGTGGCCGGAAGATCACGATCAGCAGCAGGGCCACACCGACGAAGATGTACCGCACGACGGCCGCCTGGATGTTGGTGATCGGCAGCACGTCATCCGCAGCGAGCTGGGGAAGCACGTTGTCGAGGAAGGCCATGATCACCCAGAAGATGACCGCGCCGACCACGGGGCCGAAGATGGTGGCCGCGCCACCGAGCAGCAGGATCGTCCAGAGGAAGAACGTGAGGCTGGTCACGTAGACACCGGGCACGACCGCCGAGGGCAGCGCGAACACGACACCGCCGAGGGCGCCGAAGACTCCACCGAGAACGAGGGACTGCATCTTGTAGGCGAAGACGTTCTTTCCGAGGGCGCGAACGGCATCCTCGTCTTCACGGATTCCCTTGAGAACGCGACCCCAGGGGCTGCGCATGAGCAGGAAGACGATCAGCACGGCGATAGCCAGGAGGAAGATGCCGAAGATGCGCACCCACCACTGGGTCTCGTTGTACATCCACGGGCCGAAGCCGTATGTGCCCTCGGGGATCGGGTTGGCCCCGCGGAATCCGGCGTGGTAGCCACCGAGGCCGTCAGCGGAGTTGGTGAACTCGTCAAAGACCTGCGTTGTGAACAGCAGGCGCACGATCTCGGCCGCCGCGATGGTCACGATGGCGAGATAGTCGGCCCGCAGTCGCAGCGTTGGAATACCGAGGATCAGTGCGAAGACCGTTGCCGCGAGCATGCCGATGATGATGCCGGCCCACCAAGGGAGGCCGAAGCTGAGAATCGAGATCGCGTAGCCGTAGGCGCCGAGCGCCATGAAGCCGGCCATGCCGAAGTTCAGCAGGCCACCGTAGCCGAAGTGCACCGCGAGACCGACGGCGGCGATCGCGTAGGCGATGGTCGTCGGGCTGATAAGCCAGCCGGCGGTGTTGTTGAGAACTGCTCCCCAATCCATGGCGGGCCCTAACCTATTCTCTCTTTGCGGCCGAGGAGGCCCTGTGGTCTGACCAGCAGTACGACGATCAGCACGGCGAGTGCGCCGAGGTACTTGAGGTCGGAGGGGATCCAGAGCGTCGAGACCTCAACGAGCAGGCCGACGATGATCGAGCCGATGGCGGCACCGAAGGCGGTGCCGAGTCCGCCGAGGGTGATCGCCGCGAAGATGAGCAGCAGGAAGCTGCCGCCCATGTCCCACTTGATACCCGGGATGAAGAACGCCCAGAGGATTCCGGCGAGGCCGGCGAGGGCGGCCGAGATGACCCAGACGATGCGCACGACGCCGTTGACGTTGATGCCGGAGGCCGCAGCGAGCGAGGGGTTGTCAGAGATGGCGCGGGTTGCCTTGCCGATGCGGGTGTTGACGAGCCACCACGCGACAGCGAGCAGAACGACGATGCTGACGCCCATCGAGACCATGTCGACGACCGAGAGCGAGACCGAGCCGAAGAGCTTGATCTTCGTGTCGCTCGAGCCCGGCAGCTGGTAGATGTTGCCGCCGATGAAGAACTGGATCAGGTAGCGAAGGGCCAGCGAGAGGCCGATGCTCACGATGAGCAGCTGCGTCAAGCCGATCCCTCGTTTGCGCAGGGGTCTCCAGAGCGCCGCGTCGAGACCAAGTCCGACGCCTCCGGCGAGAAGAACGGCGACGGGGATTGCCAGCAGCAGCGGCCAGTGGTTGAAGACACCGAGCACGAGGGCGAAGACCGCACCGAGGGTGACGAGCTCGCCGTGGGCGAAGTTGGAGAGCCCGGTCGTGCCGAACACCAGCGAGGCGCCGATGGCCGCGAGGGCGAGCATGAGGCCGAAGTTGAGGCCGTTGACGATGCGCTCGACGAGCTGGTCGCCGAAGCTGACGACGTTGCGCACACCCTCACCGAGGAAGAAGTTGACCGACTTGTTGCCGGTGAGGCCGAACTCCGCCTCGACGCTGGCCTGGCCCTCAACCACGATGACACCCTTCGGCAGGGTCTCCTCGTCGAGGGTGATGGTGTACTTCTCCTTCTCAGGAACACCGATCTTCCACTTGCCATCGGCATCCGTGACGACTTCAGCCTCGTAGCCGTTGCCCGAGACCTTGATGAGAACGTCCTCAAGGGGCTCGCTGTTGTACTTCACGTTGCCGGCGAAGGCGAAGTCGTACTCGTCGGTGCCGATCTCGTCGGCGCTGGCAACTCCGGGGGCGGTGATGGCCAACATGGCCATGACTGCGCCGAAAAGAGCGACTACAAGCCGCGACCTGCGCTGGCTAGCCTTGCGTGCGGCTTTCACGTAAACCTCCAGTTGAACCAGCCGAGAACCTGATTTCTCGAAACGTGCTGGCGCAGCGTCGACATTGACCCTACTTACGTTTTGTATCCACTGTGTTTCGTGGGGAAACAAATACGGTGCTCGTATTATGCGCGTGGAATAGCGGAGCGCATAACCGGTTAATATTGGATACCGGGATTCACCGCGGCATCCGGGTTCTTATCGTCACGTATTACATAGGGGACTCATGGACCAGCCTGACCCGTTCGGCTTTATCGGACTCACGTATGACGACGTCATGCTGCTGCCAGGGCACACGGATGTCATCCCGAGCGAGGCCGACACGACCTCGCGCCTGACGCGCAACATCTCGGTTGCCGCACCCCTGCTCTCAGCGGCGATGGACTCGGTCACCGAGTCGCGCATGGCGATCGCCATGGCCCGCAACGGCGGTCTGGGCATCCTGCACCGCAACCTCTCGATCGAGGACCAGGCCGCCTACGTCGACAAGGTCAAGCGCAGCGAGTCCGGCATGATCACCAACCCCGTGACGACGACCCCCGACGCCACGGTCGCCGAGGTTGACGCCATCTGCGGCCAGTTCCGCGTCTCCGGACTCCCCGTCGTCGAGGGTGACGGCCGTCTCGTCGGCATCATCACCAACCGCGACATGCGCTTCGTCTCGCCCTTCGAGAAGTCCACGACGCTCGTGCGCGACGTCATGACGTCGAAGGGCCTTGTGACGGCGCAGGAGGGAATCGACCCGGACTCCGCGGTCGCCATCTTCGCGCAGCACAAGATCGAGAAGCTTCCGCTCGTCGACGCCGAGGGCCGCCTGACCGGCCTCATCACGGTCAAGGACTTCGAGAAGGCCGACAAGTACCCCAATGCAACGAAGGACGCAGAGGGCCGCCTGCGCGTCGGTGCCGCTATCGGCTTCTTCGGTGACGCGTGGGATCGCGCCGTCGCCCTCAACGAGGCCGGCGTTGACGTCATCGTCGTCGACACCGCCAACGGGGACTCCGCCGGCGTGCTCGACATCATCCGCCGCCTCAAGGCCGACTCGGCCTTCAACCACGTCGACGTCATCGGCGGCAACGTGGCCACCCGCTCGGGCGCGCAGGCGCTCGCCGAGGCCGGCGCCGACGCGATCAAGGTCGGCGTCGGACCGGGCTCCATCTGCACCACGCGCGTCGTCGCCGGTGTCGGAGTGCCGCAGGTGACCGCGGTCTACGAGGCATCCCTCGCCGCCCGCGAGTTCGGCATCCCGGTGATCGCCGACGGCGGCCTGCAGTACTCGGGCGACATCGCGAAGGCTCTCGTCGCCGGAGCCGAGACCGTCATGCTCGGCTCGCTGCTCGCAGGCACCGACGAGAGCCCGGGCGACCTGGTGTTCGTCAACGGCAAGCAGTTCAAGAACTACCGCGGCATGGGCTCGCTCGGCGCGCTGCAGACCCGCGGCAAGAAGACCTCGTACTCGCGCGACCGCTACTTCCAGGCCGACGTTCCGAGTGACGAGCAGCTCATCGCCGAGGGCATCGAGGGGCAGGTTCCATACAAGGGCGCCGTCTCGTCCGTCGTCTACCAGCTGCTCGGCGGCCTTCGCCAGTCGATGTTCTACACGGGTGCCCGCACCATCGAGGAGCTTCGTCAGAAGGGCAAGTTCGTGCGCATCACGGCGGCCGGACTGAAGGAGTCGCACCCGCACGACATCCAGATGGTTGTCGCCGCGCCGAACTACTCGCGCTAGCGGATGGGGCGGCGGCATGCCGACGCTGGATGACGTCAGCCGCATCGCCTCGAGTCTGCCGGGCAGCGAAGAGAAGCCCTCTGGTGGTGGAGTCGCGTGGTTCGTGCGCAGCAAGCCCTACGCCTGGGAGTCGATGCCCTGGCCGAGCGAGCCGGAGCACGTTCGCGCGATCGTGTCGACCGAGGCGTGCATCGGGGTTGTTGTGCCTGACGAAGTCGACAGACTAGCGCTTGTGCAGGGCTGGCCAGACGTGTTCATCCCGTGGGAAACCGCCTGGGGTGGCCTCAAGGTGATCATTCGGCTAGGCGCAGTCGATCCAGTGCATCTGAACGAACTCGTCACCGAGTCCTGGCACGCGCAGGCGCCGAAATACCTCCGCGAGCAGCTCGGCGGCTAGGACGCACGCTCGTCGAGAAGCGTGTGGGTGATCGGCGGCCAGCGTCAGCCGCTAGGTC
>JBIIAR010000110.1:0-7400 GCA_044239765.1 Microbacteriaceae bacterium | reverse complement strand
CGAGTTCACCCGACGCGCGGTGGCGATCGGCCAGGACCAGATCGTGACGATCCGCCCCGACTCGGTGTCGGTGACCGACTTCGACGGCACCCCCGTGGCGACCGAGGAGTTCGAGATCGCCTGGGATGCCTCCGCGAGCGAGAAGGGCGGCTGGTCGAGCTTCATGGCGAAGGAGATCAGCGAGGAGCCCGAGGCCGTCGCCAAGACGCTGCTCGGCCGCGTCGTCGCTGACACGGTCAAGCTGCCCGAGCTCGACGGCATCGGCGACGAGGTGCTCGAGAACATCGACCGCATCGTCGTCATCGCCTGCGGCACCGCCGCCTACGCGGGCATGCTGGGCAAGTACGCGATCGAGAAGTGGTCGCGCATCCCCGTCGACGTCGAGCTCTCGCACGAGTTCCGCTACCGTGACCCGATCCTCAACGAGCGCACGCTGGTCGTCTCGATCAGCCAGTCCGGTGAGACCATGGACACCCTCATGGCCGTCAAATACGCCAAGGAGGCGGGCGCCCAGGTGCTCTCCATCTGCAACACCCAGGGCTCCTCGATCCCGCGCGAGTCGCACGCCGTGCTGTACACGCACGCCGGCCCGGAGGTCGCTGTCGCATCCACGAAGGCGTTCCTCGCCCAGGTGACCGCGCTGTACCTGCTCGGCCTGCACCTCGGCAAGGTGCGCGCGACGCTCAACCCCGACGAGATCGCGTCGGCCGCCGCCGAGCTGAACGACATCCCAGAGAAGATCTCGGAGGTGCTGGTCGCCTCGAAGTCCATCGGACAGCTGGCGCACTGGATGACCGACACCAAGTCGGTGCTCTTCCTCGGCCGCAATGTCGGATTCCCGGTCGCGCTCGAGGGTGCCCTCAAGCTCAAGGAGCTCGCCTACATCCACGCCGAGGGCTTCGCCGCGGGCGAGCTCAAGCACGGCCCGATCGCGCTCATCGAGCCCGGCCAGATCGTGTTCGTCATCGTTCCGAGCCCGCGCGACCCGGGGTCCCTTCACCCGAAGGTGGTCTCGAACATCCAGGAGATCCGCGCACGCGGCGCCCGGGTTGTCGCCATCGCCGAGAAGGGCGACGCCGCTGTGCTGCCCTTCGCCGACGAGGTGATCCCGATTCCGCTCGCCGGCAGCCTGTTCGAGCCCCTGCTCGCCGTCGTGCCGCTGCACATCTTCGCCATGGAGCTTGCCGCGGCCAAGGGCCTCGACGTCGACCAGCCGCGCAACCTGGCCAAGTCCGTCACGGTCGAGTAATTCCATGATCGTCGGCATCGGCGTTGACGTCGTGGACCTCGCTCGATTCGAGCGGGCCCTCGATCGCACGCCGAAGCTGAAGTCACGCCTGTTCGCCGAGGCCGAGCTGTCGACCCCTGACCGCGTGCTCTCGCTGCGCTCCCTCGCGGGGCGCTTCGCCGCCAAGGAGGCGCTCATCAAGGCGCTCGGTGACTCCACGGGCATCCAGTGGCACGACATGCAGGTGGTGAGCGGCGACGACCGCAATCCGCGCTTCGTGCTCTCTGGAGCTGCCGCGAGCATCGCCGGCGCGAAAGGCGCCAACCAGCTGCACCTGTCGATGAGCCATGACGGTGGTATCGCCGTCGCCTACGTGGTGGCGGAGTCATGACCCGACCGATGCGGGAGGCGCTCGTCGATGTCGGCGCGATTGCCCGCAACGTCGAGGCCCTGCGCGGTTCGCAGCAGGCCATGGTCATCGTCAAGGCGAACGGCTATGGGCACGGTGCCGTCGAGAGTGCCCGCGCTGCCCTCGAGGGTGGCGCGAGCTGGCTCGGTGTCGTCGACCTCGATGAGGCCCTCGAGCTGCGCAACGCGGGAATCACCGCGCCCGTGCTCGCCTGGATCCACGACCCGTCCACCGACTTCGCCGAGGCGGTCAGCCGCGACATCGACCTTGGCGTGAACTACCTCGGGCAGCTGGAGCAGGTCGCCGCCAGCGAGGGGCGCGCGAACGTGCAGGTCAAGCTCGATACCGGGCTCGCTCGCAACGGGGTGCCCGAGAGCGAGTGGGGGGCATTCTTCGCTCGGGCGGCGGTGCTCGAGGCGGCTGGTGCTATCCGTGTTCGTGGCCTCTTCAGTCATCTGTCGAGCGCCGGCTCCGCGGTCGACCAGCAGCACCTCGCGCGTTTCACGAGCGGCCTCGAGCAGGCCCGCGCGGCCGGACTCGACCCGGAGCACATCCACCTGACGGCCACCGGCGGCACGCTGCAGCTGCACGCCGGCCACTTCACCATGGTGCGCATCGGCATCGGCGCCTATGGCCTCACCCCCTTCGAGCAGGGGGAGGCCGTGCCGACCGCTCTCACCCCGGCGATGCAGGTGAGCGCGGCCATCGTCAACGTCAAGCGCGTGCCCGCTGGAGCCGGCCTCTCGTACGGCCACACCTACGTGGCAGAGAAAGAGACCACCGTCGCGCTCGTGCCGCTCGGCTACGCCGACGGGATGCCCCGCCACGCCTCCAGCGCCGGCCCGGTGAGCATCAACGGCGTCACCTACCGCGTCAGCGGTCGCATCGCCATGGACCAGTTCATCGTCGACGTCGGCGACGCCCCGGTGGCGATCGGCGACCGCGCGATCGTCTTCGGCAACCCCGCGGATGGCGTGCCCACCGCGAACGACTGGGCGGCGGCCGCCGACACCATCAACTACGAGATCGTCACGCGCATCGGATCACGGGTCGTGCGCCGGTACGAGCGATGATCGTCGCGACGCCGGAGGCCATGGCGGCCCTGGGCGCACGTATCGCCGCGCAGCTGCGAGCGGGCGACCTGGTCGCCCTCAACGGGGAGCTTGGCGCGGGCAAGACGACACTGACCCGCGGCCTGGGCGAGGCACTGGGGGTGCGGGGCGCGGTGACCAGCCCGACCTTCGTGCTGGCGCGCACGCATCCGCGGGCTGAGGGTGCTCCGCTCGTGCACGTCGACGCCTACCGTCTGCAGAGCGCCGTCGAGCTCGACGACCTCGACATCGACTTCGAGACCTCGATCGTCGTGGTCGAGTGGGGTGCTGGGCTGCTCGACGGCATCACCGACGACTGGCTCGAGCTCGACATCGTGCGCCCGGTGGGCGGTGTGGAGACCGAGGATGGCGTCGAGCCCCGCACGGTCACCATCACCGGCCACGGTGAGCGCTGGGCCGACCTCTCGTGGTTGGCTAGCTAACGTGCTTCTCGCCATTGACACCTCCGCTGGCACGAGCGTCGCCGTCGTTGACAGGGACCGCGGCGTGCTGGCGAGCCGCGACTCCGCCGACACCCGTGGCCACGCCGAGGTCGTCGGCACCTTTATCGCCGACTGCCTGGCCGAGGCGGGCATTGCGGTCAGCGAGCTGAGCGGCGTCGTCGCGGGCATGGGTCCGGGGCCGTTCACCGGCCTGCGGGTGGGCATCGCGGCCGCCCGCACCTTCGCCCTCGGGGCTGGCAAGCCGGTCATTCCCGTGGTGAGCCATGACGCGATCGCCTTCGGCCTCACCGAGCCAACGCTGATCACCACGGATGCCCGCCGCCGCGAGGTCTACTGGTCGCTGTACGGCGCCCCCGACTCGACCGGTCTGCCGGTGCGCGAGAGCGGCCCGGCCCTCGCGAAGCCTGCGGAGCTGCTCACGCCGGAGGGCTACCGTCGCCTCGACGCCCTCACCGTCAGCGCCGCGCAGCTCGGCCTGCTCGCCGAGGCCATGTATGTGCACGGTCGCCCCTTCGCGTCGAGTGAGGCGCTGTACCTTCGGTCGCCCGACGTCACCCTGTCGGCCGGCCCGAAGCGGGTGAGCTGATGACCTGGCTGCTGCGGCGGGCCGGGGTCGATGACCTCGACGCGATCATGGCGATCGAGCAGGCCACCTTCGCGACGGATGCGTGGTCGTCCGACCTCATGCGGGCCGAGCTGCGCAACGCCCACACCTACTACCTCGTGGCTGCGGAGGCCGCGGTTGAGGGCTACGCGGGGCTGCTGGCGCCGCGGGGATCGGGCCAGGCCGACATCCAGACCATCGCCGTTGTCGAGAGTGCGCGCGGCAAGGGGCTCGGCCGCACGCTGATGAACGCGCTGCTCAGCGAAGCCCGCACGCGGGGGGCCGACGAGGTCTTTCTCGAGGTGCGCGCCGACAACCCTGCCGCGCAGCACCTGTACGAGAGTCTCGGTTTCGAGAGGATCGACCTGCGCAAGAACTACTACCAGCCCGACGGAGTTGACGCGATCATCATGCGCCTGACCATGCCCGCCCCGACGGTGGTGACCGCATGAGCGGGCCTCTGGTTCTCGGAATCGAGACCAGCTGCGATGAGACCGGCATCGGCATCGTTCGCGGACAGCAGCTGCTCGCGAACGTCATCTCGAGCTCGATGGACGAGCACGCGCGGTACGGCGGAGTCGTTCCCGAGGTCGCGGCACGCGCCCACCTCGAGGCGATTGTGCCCGCGCTCGAGCAGGCCCTGCGTGAGGCCGGCGTCACCCTCGACGACCTCGACGCCATCGCGGTGACGAGCGGACCAGGGCTC
The DNA here is from genome assembly GCA_044239765.1 of Microbacteriaceae bacterium. Classification (GTDB taxonomy): domain Bacteria; phylum Actinomycetota; class Actinomycetes; order Actinomycetales; family Microbacteriaceae; genus Conyzicola. The sequence goes on along the minus strand of JBIIAR010000110.1, from coordinate 2,898 downwards.
GCCGGAGCGCTCATGGTCGGCGTAGCCGCGGCGAAGGCGCTCGCGGTCTCGCTCGACAAGCCGCTCTACGCCGTCAACCACCTCGTGGGCCACGTGGGCGCCGACGTGCTTCGCGACGACGGCACGGATATCGAGCTGCCGACGATCGCCCTGCTCGTCTCCGGTGGCCACACCAGCCTCCTTCTCGTGCGCGACCTCATCGACGACGTCGAGCTGCTCGGCGAGACCATCGACGACGCTGCGGGTGAGGCCTTTGACAAGGTCGCCCGCCTGCTCGGCCTGCCCTACCCCGGTGGGCCGGAGATCGATCGGGCCGCGGTCGGCGGCGACCCGAAGGCCATCCGCTTTCCGCGGGGACTCACCCATCAGAAAGACATGGAGAAGCACCGCTACGACTTCTCGTTCAGCGGTCTGAAGACTGCTGTTGCCCGCTGGGTCGAGCAGAAGCGCGACTCCGGTGACGAACTGCCACTGGCGGATGTCGCCGCCAGCTTTCGCGAGGCTGTCGCCGACGTGCTGCTGACGAAGGCGATCGCGGCCTGCCAGGAGCACAGCGTTCCGCGCCTTCTGCTCGGCGGCGGAGTGGTGGCGAACGCGCGCGTGCGCGAGCTCGCGGCGCAGCGCTGTGCCGCCGCGGGAATCGAGCTGCGCGTGCCGCCGCTGTCGCTGTGCACCGACAACGGGGCGATGATCGCGGCGCTCGGCGCCCAGCTCGTCGCGGCCGGCCGGGCGCCTTCGACGCTCGCCTTCGGAGCGGACTCGACGCTGCCGGTCACCACCATTCAGGCCTAGCATGGTTGCCATGACCGACCCCTACGCTCAGTCCGCACCCCAGGCCTACGCTCCGCCGCCATACAACCCGAACGCGAAGACCAACGGCCTCGCGATCGCATCGATCATCCTCGCCTTCACCGGTTTCAGCATCGTGGCGGTCGTGCTCGGGCACATCGCGGTCAGTCAGATCAAGGCACGCAATGAGGGCGGCTCCCCACTCGCGGTCATCGGAATCGTGGTCGGCTACCTCGGCTGCCTCGCGTGGCTGGTCTTCTGGGCGGTCATCATCATCAGTGTCATCGCGACCGGTGTCGCCATCACGGAGTACCAGACCTACTGACTCCCGTAGTGAGATTGACAGGCGCACACGCTAGCGTGGACGCAGTGTCCGGCAACCGGACTATTCCTCGAACGTGGAGCAACAGTGGCTGACAAGACCCCATCCGACGTCCCTCCGATCCCGATTCCCCCGATCGTCGACCTCGCTGGCACCGGAGGTGAGGCGACGGAGGAGACCGTCGTGCGCCCCCGCAAGAAGGCAGCGCCGAAGGTCGTGCCGCCGGCCGACGCTGCACCGGTCGTGCCGCCGGTCGAGGCAGCTCCTGCGGCTGCGGCTGCGGCTGCGGCTCCGGCCGCCCCTGCTGCACCCGAGGTGCCCGCGCAGCCCAACCCCTATGCGCAGCCCAACCCCTACGCGCAGGCTCCTGCCGCCCCGAACCCCTACGCTCAGGCGGACCCCTACGCCGCCGCGCCTCCGGCACCCGGCGCCCCGCAGCCCTACTCCTACGGCCCCTACGTTCCGCAGCCGCCCAAGGGCCTGTCGATCACGTCGCTCGTGCTCGGCATCGCGGGCGTCGTGTTCTGCGGAACCCTGTTCCTGGTCTCGGTCGCTGCCATCGTCACCGGTCACCTCGGAGCGAAGCGCCAGCCGTACGCCAAGGGCTTCTGGCTCACCGGCCTCATCACCGGCTACGTCGGTGCGGGAATCGGATTGATCTGGTTTGCCGCGTGGACGATTCCGTTCATCATCGGGCTGTCGGGCGGCTACGGCTACTACTAGGCCCTAGATCGCGATGAGGTTGCGGATCACACCGGTGTAGACGGCCGCGACCGCCACCAGGCCGATCGCGACCACCGACAGTGTCCTGGCGAGTCGCGGGCGCCGCAGGCGCTCCGCGACCGTCATGGCCACCAGAAAGCTGCCGCTGGCGTAGCAGGCCAGCAGCAGCGGATTCATCGAGAACGCCTTCGCCGGGTCCCCGTGCAGCAGCGAGTACAGCGCGCGCGTGCTGCCGCAGCCGGGGCACTGCCACCCGGTGAGCGTGAGAATCGGGCACGGCATGCCGATCTGCGTCACATACGGGTTGTGCTGCACGAAGTAGACGGATGCCGCAGCATGGCACGCGGCCACGGCGCCGACGGCGCCAATCGCGAGCCACCGCGAGGTGAGCGGGCTCATTGTCCACCCCCCTTTCCCGTGCGCGGGTGCGGTTAGCATCATATGCACCGTTTAGATTGGTTCCAGTGAGAACCGCATCCGTTCGATCGAAGGTGGAGCAACAGTGACTGACAACGTGCCACAGCAGCCGGTGCCCCCGATCGACGGCCCCAACGCCATCGGCGGTGACCCCGACGATCTCACGATCGGCGCCGACCCCGACGACCGAACGGTTGTGCGGCCGCGCCGCACAGCGGCACCCGCTGCAGCAGCGCCCGTCGCGCCATCTCCTGCCGTTCCGGCACCGGTCGCAGAGCAGCCGCCGGTGGCCGTTCCTGCCGCAGTCGCGCAGCCTGCTCCCGTTGCGGCGCCCGCGCCTGTCGCCGCCCCCTATGTCGCGCCAGTCACCTCGGCGCCAGCAGCACCCCGGGGAATAGCCGTCGCATCGCTGATCACCGGCATCGTCGGCCTGATCATGTCGCTCTTCGGCGTCGGATTTCTCGTGGCCGTGGCGGCCGTCGTGCTCGGCCACATCGCGGCGAAGCGCCAGCGCCACGCGAAGGCGCTCTGGGTGATCGCGCTGATCACCGGATACCTCGGCATTGCCGTGTCGCTGGTCTACGGCGTGATCTGGGCCAACTACTTCCTCTACCTCTTCGGCATCCTCAGCTAACGCGGTCGGCGAG
>JBIIAR010000123.1:0-6914 GCA_044239765.1 Microbacteriaceae bacterium | reverse complement strand
ACCATCGTGCTGATCTGCTCGAGGGTGGCCTCATCCACCGGTCCGTTCGTTCCGAGTCCGAGCAGCAGAATCGGACGCATGGCGTCGGCGTCGATGAGCGCCTGGATGAGCACGGGGGCGTCGCTCATGCGCCGAGAGACGGAGGCATCGATCTGGATGCCCGGGAAGGTTGCCAGAACCTCGTCGGCCGCAGCGAGCATGACCGAGTCGCCGATCGCATAGATCTGGTCGCCGCCGGGCAGGGGAGCGGGCTCGCCGGAGGTGGTCGCATTCGTGGTGGGTCGCGGCACGCGCTCGATCGCGTCCTGGCCAGCCTCGATGCGCTCCTGCGCGACCCCCGCGGCCGGTGCGATGGCGACGGCGGTGACCGCGCCGCCGATCAGCGCGAGGATGCCGACAGTGGCGATAGAGACCGTCGCCACCCGAACCGCTCCGCCCCGCCACGCGCCGGCCCAGCCGCGCAGCACGGCCCGGAACCCGAGGCGCCGTATCGGCTGCTCCACGAAGCGGTAGCTGAGCGACGCGGCGAGCACGGTGATCGCGAGGGCGATGCCGCCGATGAGCCACGGGTCGAGCGCGGGAGCCGCGGCGGTCACGAGGATGAACGCGGGCCAGTGCCAGAGGTAAAGCCCGTACGAGCGCTCGCCGATCACCCGCAGCGGCAGAACGTCGAGCGCGCGGCCGAGGAAGGAGCCGGGCACGACGGATCCGGCGATGGCGAGCGCCGTGAGAACGGCGACGACGACGAGCCCACCGCGGAAGACCCAGAACGAGTCCTCGGCGAGAAGCCACGAGAGTGCGAGCAGCGCGGCGATGGCAACGGCGCCCACGACGGGGAGTGTCTGCCGCGGCACCCGGTGCCACTCGAGCGGACGCGGCGACCAGTCGAGGGCGAGAATCGCGAGGGCGGCGCCGATGGCGAGACCGAAGCTGTGGGTGTCGGTGCCGTAGTAGAGGCGGGTGGCGTCGACTCCGGCCAGCGCGAGCGAGACCATCGCGGCGATCGAGCCGAGCGCCAGTGCGGTGACGATGGCCAGCCGCCATCCGCGCCGTTTCAGCAGAACGAGGGCGGCGATGAGCAGGGGCCAGACGAGGTAGAACTGCTCCTCGACGGCGAGCGACCACAGGTTGCGAAAGAGCTCGGGGGTGGTCGAGTCGAAGTAACTGGCGTCGCTGGTTATGCCCAGCCAGTTGTAGCTGAAGGTCGCCGCGCCGAGCACCTGGCGGCCGATGCCGACCAGCACGTCTCCGCCGATCACGAGCGCCACCGAGCAGGAGGCGAGAACGACGAGCGCGAGCGCGGGCAGCAGGCGGCGGGCCCGGCGCGCCCAGAAGGAGGGCAGCACGATGCGGCCCGTCGCCGCGCGCTCGCGCAGCAGCAGGGTGGTGATGAGGAATCCGCTGATCACGAAGAAGATGTCGACGCCGAGGTAGCCGCCGGGCAGCAGGCCCGGGGTGAGGTGAAAGAGGATCACGGTGGTCACCGCGATCGCCCGCAGCCCATCGAGTCCGCGTAGGCGGAAGGGCGTCTCCGTTGTAGCCATCGCGTCAAGCCTAGACTCGGTGTCGTGACTGAGAGCGAGACCGTGCGGCTTCGGCTCGATGTTGCGTACGACGGCACGAACTTCTCTGGCTGGACCAAGCAGCCCGGTCTGCGCACCGTGCAGGGCGAGCTCGAGACGGCCCTCGCGACCGTCTTCCAGCGCCACGGCGAGCCGCCGACGCTGACCGTCGCAGGACGAACGGATGCCGGCGTGCACGCCGTCGGACAGGTCGCCCACCTCGACCTCACCCGCGCCCAGCTCGCGAGCCTCGACGAGCGCCGCGGGCAGAGTGGCGCCGAGTCGCTCGCCCGCCGCCTCAACGGCATCGCGGGTCTCTCGAGTGACGTCGTGGTCACCCGCTCGTCCCTTGCACCTGAAGGGTTCGACGCCCGCTTCGGCGGCATCTGGCGGCGCTACGAGTACCGCGTCGAAGACGCCACCCGCCCGCGCAACCCGCTCGTGCGCGGCTACACGCTCAGCTATCCCGCGGTGCTCGACGGCGACGCTATGAACGAGGCGTCGATCGGCCTCACCGGGCTGCACGACTGGGCGAGCTACTGCAAGCCGCGTGAGGGCGGCACCACCATTCGCACCCTGCAGGAGTTCACCTGGACGCGCCAGCCCGACGGCGTGCTGCTCGCCCACGTGAAGGCCGACGCCTTCTGCCACTCGATGGTGCGATCGCTCGTGGGCGCCTCGATCGCGGTTGGCGAGGGAAAGCTGTCGGCATCCGATCTCATCACGCTGCGGGATGACGAGACCCGCACCAGCGCCTTCAAGGTCGTGCCCGCCAAGGGCCTCACCCTCGTTGAGGTGGGCTACCCGCCCGACGAGCAGCTCGCGGCCCGCGCGGAGCAGACCCGCGCTCGCCGCGACGGGCTCTAGGCTCGCCCCATGACCGATCCTTTCGGCGGTACAGCGAGTACCGAGCTCAAACTGTTCGTGCAGAGTGCCCTGCTTGGGCTAGTGACTCCGGATCTTCGAATGGTCACAACCAGGGTCGGCAAGGCGGGTGCGCAGGCACGTTTTGTCTACGAATCTGAGGTGCCTGAAGACACTCGCGAAGACGTCTCGATTGCAGAGACCGAGGTGAGCGCTGACTACGGGGGACAGACCCCAGTGAACTTCACGATTGAGGTCTTGCCGGCAAGCGAAAGGCTCACAGTATTCCCCGGCGAGTTCGCGGTGTATCGGCGGTGGGAGTCGTCGACCAGCTGGCATGGTTCTGCTTGGTCCCGCGACGGAATAGACGTAACGCCCAAAACCCACTAACCTAGACCCTTGGTGCCTGCGTCAAGCGCGCGACACCCGATCATGAGCCCTCCACCGGCTGGGTTCCCACGAATCTCGTGCGGAACGCGCCACCGGAGCGGGATTCACGAACAACTCACTCGATCAAGAAAGCAGTACACCTGTGACTCGTACGTTCTCACCCACGCCGCAAGACGTGCAGCGCGACTGGCTCATCATTGACGCCACCGACATCGTTCTCGGCCGTCTCGCCAGCCACGTTGCCGCACTCCTGCGTGGCAAGCACAAGGCAACCTTCGCCCCCCACATGGACATGGGCGACTTCGTCATCATCATCAACGCAGAGAAGATCGCCCTCACGGGATCCAAGCTCGTGCAGAAGAAGGCCTACCGCCACTCGGGCTACCCGGGCGGCCTCACGGCTACCAGCTACTCCGAGCTGCTCGAGAAGCACCCGACGCGCGCCGTCGAGAAGGCCGTTCGCGGCATGCTGCCGAAGAACTCGATCGGTCGCGCTCAGCTGTCGAAGCTGAAGATCTACGTCGGTGCAGAGCACCCGCACGCTGCGCAGCAGCCGAAGACGTACACCCTCTCCCAGGTCGCCCAGTAGCGCCGGCTCTCAGAAACTTAAAGGACTACATCATGGCGAACATCGCAGACAGCATCGCAGAGCTCCCCGAGGGCATCACGACCACCGACGGCTCGTACACCACCGAGAGCGCCCCCGAGGCGGCCCCCAAGGCCCCCCGCGCCGTTCTCAACGTTCCCGGCGCAGCCGTTGGGCGCCGCAAGCAGGCCATCGCCCGCGTGCGCATCAAGCCGGGCGCCGGCAACATCTCGGTCAACGGCCGTGAGTTCGAGGAGTACTTCCCGAACAAGCTGCACCAGCAGCTCATCAACGACCCGTTCAAGGTGCTCGACCTGCTCGGCAGCTACGACGTGATCGCGAAGATCACCGGCGGTGGCCCCTCGGGCCAGGCCGGTGCGATGCGCCTCGCGATCGCCCGCTCGCTGAACGAGATCGACCGCGAGAACAACCGTCCCGCCCTCAAGAAGGCTGGCTTCCTCACTCGTGACGCCCGCGTCATCGAGCGCAAGAAGGCCGGTCTCAAGAAGGCTCGCAAGGCGTCGCAGTTCTCGAAGCGCTAATCGGTTCACGAGTCGACGCCCACCATGGCACGGCTATTCGGAACTGACGGCGTGCGTGGCCTCGCTAACCGCGAGATCACCGTCGAGCTTGCACTCGGCCTTGCCCAGTCGGCAGCTGTCGTACTGGGCAAGGGCCGCTTCGCCGACGGTCGGCGCGCCTCTGGCAGGCGCCCGATCGCGGTGATCGCCCGTGACCCCCGGGTCTCTGGCGAGTTCATCGCTGCCGCAGTCGCCGCCGGACTCTCGAGCTCTGGCGTCGACGTGTTCGACGCGGGTGTGATCCCCACGCCTGCCGCAGCGTTTCTGGTGGCGGACTTCAAAGCCGACTTCGGCGTGATGATCTCTGCCTCGCACAACCCGGCTCCCGACAACGGCATCAAGTTCTTCGCCGTCGGCGGCACGAAGCTTCCCGACATCGTCGAGGACCGCATCGAGGCCGCGCTGGGGGAGCAGAAGCTCGCGCCCACCGGGCTCGAGGTCGGCCGCATCCGTCGCTTTGCCGACGCGGAGGACCGCTACGTCGTGCACCTGCTCTCGACGCTGCCGAACCGCCTCGATGGGCTGCACGTCGTCATCGACTGCGCCAACGGCGCGGCGGCTGGCATCTCGCCCGAAGTGTTCACCGACGCGGGCGCGAAGGTGACGGTCATCGGGTCTGACCCCGACGGCTACAACATCAACGACGGCGTTGGCTCGACCCACCTCGACGTGCTCGCCGCGGCCGTGCTCGAGCACGGCGCCGACGTCGGCATCGCCCACGACGGTGACGCGGACCGCTGCCTCGCGGTCGACCACGAGGGAACCATTGTCGACGGCGACCAGATCATGGCGATCCTCGCCCTCGCCATGAAAGACCGCGGACACCTCAAAGACGACACGCTCGTCGCGACCGTCATGAGCAACCTCGGCCTGCGCACCGCGATGCACGACAACGGCATCACCGTTCTGCAGACGGCGGTCGGAGACCGCTACGTTCTCGAGTCGCTCACCGAGCACGGACTCAGCCTCGGCGGGGAGCAGAGCGGCCACGTCATCATGAGCGAGTTCGCGACCACCGGCGACGGAATCCTCACCGGCCTGCACATCGTTGCCGAGATGGCCCGCACCGGCAAGAGCCTCAAAGAGCTCGCCGCCGTGATGACGGTCTTTCCCCAGGTGATGATCAACGTGCGCGAGATCGACCACCACGGCCTCAAAGGCAACGCCGTGATCGCCACGGCGGTTGCTGCGGCCGAGGCAGAGCTCGGCGACACCGGTCGCGTGCTGCTGCGCCCCTCCGGCACCGAGCCGATGGTTCGCGTCATGGTCGAGGCGGCAGACGAGGCGACCGCGCAGCGGGTCGCAGAGCAGCTCTCGGCTGTCGTGAAGGCCGAACTCTAGATCTTGCGCAGCAGCACGCTGTCGACGGCGTGCCTCGCATCCTTGCGCAGCACGAGCGACGCGCGTGCTCGCGTCGGCAGGATGTTCTCAACGAGGTTGGGCTCGTTGATGCCCTTCCAGATGGTGCGGGCTCGCTGGCGCGCCTCGTCCTCGCTCAGCGCTGCGAAGCGGTGAAAGTACGACTCCGGGTTGCTGAAGGCGCCGCGCTGGAGGCTGAGGAAGCGCTCCTCGTACCAGTGCGCGATGTCGTTCGTTCTCGCATCCACGTAGATGGTGAAGTCGAACAGATCGCTGACGGCAAGGCGGTGGCCCGCGGTGGCCGGCTGCAGCACGTTGAGCCCCTCGACGATGAGCACGTCGGGCTGCTTCACGACCACGTGCTGGTCGGGCACGATGTCGTAGCTGAGGTGCGAGTAGACGTTCGCGCTGACCTCGGGCACGCCGCTCTTCACCTGGCTGACGAAGCGCAGCAGCCCTCGGCGGTCGTAGGACTCCGGAAATCCCTTGCGCTCCATGAGGCCGCGGCGCTGCAGCTCGGCGTTGGGCAGCAGAAATCCATCGGTCGTGACGAGCTCGACGTGGGGGGTGCCCTCCCAGTGGCCAAGCAGGGAGCGCAGCAGGCGCGCGACGGTCGACTTGCCGACCGCAACGGAACCCGCGACACCGATGACGAACGGCGTGGTCGTGGCCGGGGGAGCGCCAAGATAGGCCGTCGTTGACTGGTGCAGCTCTTTGGCGGCATTGACGTAGAGGCTCAGCAGGCCGCTGAGCGGGAGGTAGACCTCGTTGACCTCGCGAAGGTCGAGCTTGTCGCCGAGACCCTGCAGCTGGGCGATCTCAGCCTCGCTGAGCGGGGTCTCCATCGTGGGGGCCAGAGCGGCCCAGTCTTCACGGTTGATCTCGAGAAACGGCGAGAGATGTCCGTTGCTCGAGGCGGAGTCTGGCATCTGAAAAGCCTACTGTCGGCAGCAGCCCTCTCCTTTCGCGTAAAATTCTCGACCATGTGCGGAATCGTTGGATATGTCGGAGATAACAAGAGCATCGAGGTGCTCCTCGGGGGCCTTCGACGTCAGGAGTACCGGGGCTACGACTCCGCCGGAATCGCTGTGATCGACGTCGATGGCAGCATCGACTCGCGCAAGAAGGCGGGCAAGCTGCAGGCCCTCGTCGACGAGCTCGAGGCCAACCCCATCAAGGACGGCGCCACCGGTATCGGCCACACCCGCTGGGCAACCCACGGTGGGCCGACCGACCGCAACGCGCACCCGCAGCTGGGCGACAACGGCAAGCTCGCCCTCATTCACAACGGCATCATCGAGAACTTCTTCGAGCTGAAAGAGGAGCTGCTCGCCGAGGGCGCCGTCTTCACCAGCGACACCGACTCTGAGGTCGCCGCCCTTCTCGTCGGCAAGGCCTACCAGGAGACCAAGGATGTGACGAAGGCCCTGCAGCAGGTCGTTGCCCGCCTGCACGGCGCCTTCACCCTTCTCGTCATTCACGAGGACCAGCCCGGGGTTGTCGCCGGAGCACGCCGCAACTCCCCGCTCGTCATCGGTCTCGGTGACGGTGAGAACTTCCTCGGCAGCGACG